>JBLYYW010000352.1:0-4217 GCA_048550155.1 Acidimicrobiales bacterium
ACCCTTGCCCGCTCGGATGGGTGCGGAGAGCCCATCGCGTGCCGTACTCGAGGTCGACCAAGACATCACCCGATTCGCCGGCGGCTCCGACGTGTATGTGGCCCGAAGTGATCTCATCCACACGGAACACGGTGCTCTCGTAGCAGATCTCGCCCGTGTCGGTCGTCGGCAGGTTGAAGTCGACGAAGCCTCGTCCGCTGTCCGGATCGCCGGGCCCAGGAACAACATTGGCTCCGCGCAGGGGGGCAGCAGTGAACGCACGGGGGAACTCGTTGAGTCCTTCGCCGCTGATGAATTGCTCTCGATTGGCGCCAGCGGGGAATGCCTCGGAGTGCACGTTGGCGTAGTAGCCGCCTGGATCGGCGACGATCTCGCGGGCGAGGTCGCCTGCAACATCAACGCATCCGTCGGCCGAACGCTGTACCGGGTTCAGTTGGTCCTGACCCCACGAGTCGGAGGTCAACCCGAAGTCGACGACAACCGGGCCCGCCACCCCGGCTGCGCCTTGGTGGATGTGAACCATCGTCGGGTCCTGGATCGTGGTGCTCACAGATACGCAGACTTCGAGGGTTCCTTCGTCTCCGTGGTCGAACACGTTGACGAAGGCGAGCGAAAGAGCATCGGGATCACCGGGGTCGGGGACCTCGGTGCTGCCACGGGCGTAGTCGGCAACAAGGAACCCAACCGGTTCCGGCGGTGGCGGCGGTTGGAGGACACCGTCGATCACGTGGATGAGACCTTCTGTGGTCGCAATGTCGGTCTCGATGACCGTGGTGGCACCGTTGAGCACGACCTGGCCATCGATCACCTCGATTCCCAGAGGGGCTCCCAGAAGCGTTTGAGCCTCGGTCAAGGTCACAACGGTCTCGGCCGGAACGGCGCCCTCGATCAAGTGATACAGCAGGATGTCGGTGAGGAACCCCGGATCGGCCAGCAGACCTTCGAGCATGTCTGGGGGCAGGGCCGCGAATGCCTCGTCGGTCGGGGCCAGCATGGTGAACATCTCACCCGGGGGAGGTGGCTGGAGGAACGATGCGTTGACCGCGGTCAAGAGCGTGGTGAAACGTCCGTCAGCGGCCAGCGTGTCGACAAAACCCAGCTGCGGTGCGGATGGGTCCGATGATCCTGCTCCGAATTTGAGCAGTGCGTTGGTCTCACCGTCCTGGGTGACGTAGATGATGCCGTCGCTGTCGACGGTCACGCCGGTGACCGAGCCGAACGGGGCGAAACCTTCGATTGGTGGTGGGCCCAAGTCAAGGCCAACGATGACGGCGGTGACTTCACCGGAGGCCAGATCGATGGCTGACACCTGATCAAGTCCCTCCTCGACCACCAGCAAACGGTTGCCATCGACGGCGAGGCCTTCGGGTCCCGACAGGCCGCTGGCGATGACAGAGGAACCGGCGTCGTCGACTGCGGTCACGGTTCCCGTGGCCCAGTCGGACACGTACAAGGTCGTACCGTCCGAAGCCAATCCGACCGGCGTCGGGAGGCCTTCGAGCAGCACATCACCGGTTCGGGCGTCGACCACACTTCCGCCGACGGCGGGATCGGCCCCCAGTTGGGATGCCACCAGCCGGTCTCCGTGCATGATGGCGTTGGTGGGGCCGGCCAAGTTTCTGAAGTCCTCCGCTACCTCGCCGGTGGCGGGGTTGAAGACCTGCACGTTGTTGCCAAAGGTCGTCGATGTGACGAGCAGGTCACCGTCGGCGTACACGCTGGTGGCGCCACCAAACCCCGTGCCGGGCGGTGCGAAACGGTCATAGAACGAGGCGACGGGATCTGCTGCCTCGCCGTACCCTCGCAGGACGAAAAGATCGCCGACCCACACCGTGCCGTCGGGACCGACCGCAACACCGGCGGGGAGCCCCAGGGCGATTTCGCCGAACACGTCGATTGTGCCATCCGTGCTGATTCGAATGATCTGGTTGTCGGCGCCTGCGGCGAAGAACAATCGGTCGGTGGCGTCGAAGGTGAGGTTGTCGATGGTGCCTTCGATCTGGGTCACCACTTCGACTTCACCAGTCGCCGTGTCGGCCTTGAGGATTCGACCTCCGCCGATTTCGGCAATGTGCAGTTCGCCGGCCGAGTTGAACTTGGCAGCTGAAGGCACGTTGAGTCCGGTCACCACGGTCTCGGGCACCGGCGGTGCTGCATCCACGTCGATCTTGACGACAGCACCGCCGAAGAACAACGGTCCATACAGAAGACCATCAGGTCCGAAGTCGAAGGCGTTGAGTCCCATCAGGTCGGGGATCAACGCAACGGGGTCAGCCTCGAGTTCGGGGTCCAACTCGTAGAGGCCATCGCCGAGGAACACTCGGGCCACAAACAAGCGGCCGTCATCGGACATGGTGATCGGATTGACACCCGGTCCGACAAACTGTTTCTTGACGGTTCCGTCGGGCTTCAGCATCCCGACGCTGCCGCCGAGAATCTCGGTCCAGTAGATCGTGCCGTCTGGTGCGATGAACACATCATCGGGCCCGTTCACGCCGCGCTCCTGACCGATTCGGTCGAGGATCTCGCCGGTCTCGGGGTCGTGAACCGTGATCTCACTGCCACCGACGCTGGCGTTGTACACCTTGCCATCGGGGCCGACATTGATGCCGTTCAAACCGTTCAGCGTTCCCGTTCGGCCCACAACCATTCCATCGGCCGCATCGAAGGGTTCGCCCGGGCGGGCGTCATCCGGGTCTTCACCGTCGCCGGGGTCACTGCCGTCTCCGTCACCGGGGTCGCTGCCGTCTCCGTCACCGGGGTCGCTGCCGTCTCCGTCGCCGGGGTCGCCACCGTCGGTCGGAGGGGCCGCTCCATCGGCCGTCACCGTCACTTTGATCACCGGTCCATTCAAAGGCACCGAGATGCCCTGACTGCTGAGGCTGATCACTTGTCCGGATTCGGTCTCGCCGGTGTTGGGGCCGCTCTGTCGCGGCGCCTGATTCGGACCGGTTCCCGGCGGTTCGTCCACCTCGGTCTTGGATTCCCACAGCTTCAGCTGGTCGCTGACGTCGGCGGTGATGGGTTGTCCTGAACCGTCAAACAGGGCAATACCCCGCTCGTCAGACAGTGTCGAGTAGAACCAGTCGTTGGACTGGACGAACATCGTGGCCAATGAGAGCTCGTCGCCCGGTTCGGCCGTGAAGGAGAACGTGTAGCTCTCGCCGGGGAAGATCGGAGCGGGTCCGCTGGCCCCGTCGGGGGTGTTGAAGACCTGGGACCCGGGCACCTGTGAGGGGAAGCCGGACGGATCGCCGTCTTCGGCGAGCGCCTCGAGGGCCGGCGTCGCTGCGTCCCTTGGATCCAGGAGCGAGTTTCTTCCTGCCGGTCGAACCAGATACGCGCCCGGTGAGAGCGGAACGGCGACTGTGCCCTCTGAGGTTGTCAGCGTGCCGTCGTTCGATACGTTCTCGATCACCACCGTGAACTTCGTTCCGGATTCAGCTGCCGCGGGTGCTACCGGTCCGGCGAGGGCCCCGACGAGGGTGAGCGCAATCACCGCCAGTAGCCAAGGGATTCTTCGTGGCCTTGCTGATGGTGGCATGACGGCTTCGCTGCTCATCCTGGTGTCTCCTGGGGTCTGGTGGGTGCTTCGAGGATCGACAAACTCGCCCCCCGGAAGGGGCGTACTCCGTCCGCCAGCAATGTGCAGTGTGCGTTCGCTTCGCCCAACGACCTGCAAAACGCTGCTTGTGACTACTGTTACACCCGTTGGGTAGGGTTGACCAGCAATTCCTGAGGAAAATTGCTCAGAGGGGACTCGATGCCCACTCGCAGTAGTCGCCAGATGCAGACGCTCGGCCTGCGGTCCGCGGCTGGCAATCTGCGGTCCTGTGGTGAGCCCGGGCCCGGACTCACCACAGGGGCCGAACGTTCAGAGAATCGGCGGCGTGCCGGTCCCGAGGACGTACGTGTTGCCGTGGCTTGACTCCATCTGCTGGATCAGCCGGAGCTGAAGCAGTGCTGGATTGTCGGCAGCAGCGCGTGCCGCGTTGGCAAGACTGCGCAGTGCAGCGGTCTCTCCTCGAGCACGTTCCACTGCGGCCTGCCCCGAGAGCTTGGCCTGCACCACCTCGGCCACCGCTCGCTTGAGCTCGCCCGGTGTGATGAGGTCCCGGACTCTGACAGCCCCAACCGCAAGCCCAAACTCGGATGCCACCCCGGCCACCCGTTCGGTGAGGGGGCGGTCGAGTCCGTTCCGACGAGCCAGGAGTTCC
>JBLYYW010000353.1:0-2678 GCA_048550155.1 Acidimicrobiales bacterium
GGCGACGTCACCGCTCGCAGATTCGGAAATCAGCCCCTGCTCGGCTCTGGCTTCGGGATCACTGGGCCCACTTCGCTTTGAAGCGTTCCCACCCGGTTTCCTTGACGGGCGCACCAGATGGTGTCGGTACATCGTTGCCGAGGATCTCGGCCGCGACGCCGACCAAATCCACGGGATCGACCAGCCGCACAACCGGGGGGATGTCGCCCAGCAGGTTCTCGGCGTCCGGCCGCAGTTTCTTTGGCACGGCGATCAGCATCGGAATCGTGTAGGTGCGGCAGATCCGGAACAGGTCCTGGTATGTAACGGTGTCGGCGTCGTGGTTCTCCGGGGCGTAGATCTTGTAGAGCGGGGTGAGCAGCAAGTCATAGCGGTTGTTGTCGTTGATCAGGCGCGCGTGCTGGCCGTGGTTGTCGAGGCCGTTGGCGATCGGGATCGTGTCGACACCGGCGCAGATCAGGGCGGTGAGCAGATCAGAGTCTGTTCCGTCGAAATATCCGACTCGCTTCCTCATGGTTTTCCCTTTCGGTGGTTCACACCAGTCCCTGGGCCAGCATGGCATCGGCGACCCGTCGGAAACCAGCGATGTTCGCGCCGGTCACGTAATCGCCGGGAACGCCGAACTCTTCAGCTGCGTCGACGCAGCTCCGGTGGATCTTGGTCATGATTTCGAGAAGCCGAGCATCGACCGTGTCACGAGTCCAGGTCGTGAAGCCGGCATTCTGCGCCATCTCGAGTCCACTTGTTGCGACGCCGCCGGCGTTCGCCGCCTTGCCGGGCCCGAAGAGCACCCCGGCTGTCGTGAACTGACGGATCGCGCCCGGTTCGCATGGCATGTTGGCTCCCTCGGCGACAAGGGTTACGCCGTTGGTGACCATCTGGGCGGCGTCGGATTCGTTGAGTTCGTTCTGAGTGGCGCAGGGGAACGCGAGTTCGGTGCCCTCGACACCCCACGGCCGCTGACCGGCGTGGTAATCGACACCGAAATGCTCGCCGTACTCGGCGATCCGTCCTCGACGGACGTTCTTCAGGTCCTTGACCCATGCGAGCTTCTCGGCATCGATCCCATCGGGATCGTGAACAAAACCTGACGAATCGGACAAGGTGACAGCCTTGCCACCGAGGCGATTGATGTTCTCTACGGCGTACTGGGCCACGTTGCCCGAACCCGAGATGAGGCAGGTCTTGCCGAAGACACTGTCATCACGGGTCCTGAGCATTTCCTCGGCGAAGTACACCGTGCCGTATCCGGTCGATTCGGTGCGGATCAGGCTGCCTCCCCACTGCAGTCCCTTGCCGGTCAGGACACCTGAAAACTCGTTTGCCAGCCGTTTGTATGCACCGAAGAGGTAGCCGATCTCGCGGGCCCCGACGCCGATGTCGCCGGCTGGCACGTCGGTGCGATCACCGATGTGACGCCAGAGCTCCTGCATGAATGACTGACAGAACCGCATCACTTCGTCATCGCTGCGTCCCTTGGGATTGAAGTCGGCACCACCCTTGCCTCCGCCGAGCTGTAACGAGGTAAGGCTGTTTTTGATCACCTGCTCGAATGCCAGGAACTTCAGGATCCCGATATTCACCGTCGGATGGAAGCGCAGGCCGCCTTTGTACGGCCCGATTGCACTGTTCATCTCCACCCGGAAGCCTCGGTTGACATGGATCTCGCCGTTGTCGTCCTGCCACGGTACCCGGAAGATGATCATCCGCTCCGGCTCGACGAGGCGGCTCAGGATCCTGGCCTGGACGTAGTCGGGGTTTTCGGTGAGAGCGGGCCAGACCGACGTCACGACCTCCTCGACCGCCTGAAGGAACTCGGGTTCTCCAGGGTTGCGCCTCGCCACGCTCTCCAAGAAATCCGGAACCGTCTCGGTCACGCCCTACCTCCTCGGCTCATCTTATGCGTTGCTCGGGTAGTGCAGGGGGTTCAGAGGTTCGAACGGCTGGCGCACTCGACGTCCTAGGTCCAGTTCGAAGCGGTGAATTTGGAGGCGATCGCATCGGGCACGACTTCATAGCCGTGGTGTGCGCGAGTGAAGGCTCCGGCCCCGCCGGTCGTGGACCGCAGCGCAATCGCATAGTCCCAGATCTCTGCGGTCGGGACCAGAGCGCGCACCTCGATCATGGTGCCGGAGGTGTCGACGGTTCCGGTTCCCAGAACCTGGGCTCGTCGGGCACTCAAGTCCCCCAACACGTCGCCTTGGAGGGCGCTGGGGATGTGGATCTCCACCATGCTGATCGGCTCCAGAAGCGTGGTCCCCACTTCGCGGACCGCAGTTCGAAGTGCGAGAGCGCCGGCGATCTTGAACGCCATCTCCGAGGAGTCGACCGGATGGTGCTGGCCGTCGAGACACACGGCGCGCACATCGACGACCGGGAACCCGTATCGCCCTCCGTCGCTCAGCGCCTCCTCGATTCCCGTGCCAACGGCAGGAATCAGGTTCCTGGGGATCGCCCCTCCGGTGACATGGCTCTCGAAGGCGAACCCGGCACCACGATCGACTGGTTCCAACCGCACTGTCGCAACGGCGAACTGACCATGCCCGCCGGTCTGCTTCTTGTGTCGGGCCTGGATCTCGATCGGACCGGCCAGCGTTTCGTGATACGCAGTCTTGACGTCTTCGGTTTCGACCTCGACGCCCTGGCGGCTCAGCCGAGCGAGAGCGACACGAAGGTGA
>JBLYYW010000354.1:0-6317 GCA_048550155.1 Acidimicrobiales bacterium
AGCATTCCAGCACGCCATCAAGTGGCGATCGTTGTCGGGCGATACTTGGTCATGGACCTTCGGACGTCGTTGGCGGCAGTCTGGCTTGCAGCGTCAGCGTGCACTTCCGGTGACGCTGCTCTCACGACCGTGCCAGCAGAGACGCCGATCACCACTCAGGTCTCCCCGAAAACGGAAGTTCCGACGACGACCTTTCCAACGACGACGGCCTCGACGACGACCAGCACCGAGCCGTCCACCAGTCCCGAACGAGAACAGCCGTCGCACACCGATGAGGAGGTCGTGCAGCTCGCTGTCGATCTGGGGGTCGATCGGCTCTTGGTCGCCGATGGCACCGATTTCGTGGCCGTGGCAGACGGGGTAGCGACGCGAAAGTCTGAAGTGTGGGCCTGGAGCGATGGCAACTTCCTGTACTGGAACGAGTCGTCCTATGACCGGGAAGCTGGAGTCCATGCGTTCCGGAAATCCATCGCTTCGAGCTTCGATTGGACCGTTGTCTGCGAATTCGACGAGTGGCGTATCCATCACGTCACCGAACGTGCGGACGGCTCTCTGGTTGCCGGGGTGGAACGGCCCTGGGATTGGGACGAAGAGGATCCCTCAATCGGTGAAAGCGGGCGGGTGGAGATTCCGGCATTCGCAGTCGAATGCAGCGACGGGTCGAGCCAGGCCATCGCCTCATTCGGAGGTTATGGCGGAGACGGTGAGTCCTGGGGCGTGGACCGGATCGCCGATCGCGTGTTCACCTACCAGGGAGACGCCGAAGGCAACGCTGACCACTTCAACGAAAGCGGGCTACTGCTGAACGGTGAGGACATCGCCGGATTCCTGTTGTACAGCGATGATGGGTCCGATGCGGTCTACCAGGTCTATGTCGGGGGTTGGGCCGCAGCGCCCGCCCTGTCGGTTCGCAAGATCGACACGTTGACGTCGGCGGTGCTCTGGACTCGCGAGTTCGAAACACCGATCTCCTCTCTGGACTACGACGGTGATCGTGTGTTTGTTGGCCTGGTTCCTGAGGGGGAAGACTGGCTGGGGTACGACTACTCGACCGACCGCATAGTGGTGCTTGCCGCCAGCGATGGCGAGATCATCGACGAGGTTCCGACGTCACTGTCGGTGCACTTCGCAGGCTGATTGTCTCGAGGGTCAGCGCTCGAGTTGCCAGGCCGTCTTGGCGGCCCATTCGAGGCCCGGCTCATAAAGCGACTCGTGGGTTCCCTGGAACAGTGCCAGCGTGACGTTCCCGGAGGTGCGGCTCATCAGCAGCGGCCGGTCCTGGGAGTCGAACCACGCAAATCCCGACTTCTGGCCCAGGAGGTCTGCGGGCAACCTTCCTCGGTCAACCTCGGCATAGATCGCAGGTCCGAACTGATCCTCTGGTGGAACGAGCGCGTCGAATGCTTTGAACGACTGTGAGGTCGGAACCAACGTGTCCTGCAACCCGGTGGCGATGTAGAGCGGTATGTTCGAAGCTTTGGCGTTGGCGATGGTGTCGGATGGACTGCGGCGCTTGCACTCGTCGAAGGCCGCAGTTCCGGGAAGCGGCGCGCCGCCGCACGACGCCTGCAGCTGACCCACATAGTGACGGCGAGGGACCGTGAGGCGGTAGGCGTACCACTCCGGCAGGTCGTAGACCGGCACCCATGCAATCCCGCCGGCGAAGAGTTCCGGAGCTTCGCCCGCCATGTTGAGGACGGCGAACCCACCCCCGCTGAAGCCGATCATGAACACCTTGGTCGGATCGATGTCGTCGTTCGCCAGGGCGAAATTCACCGCATCTTTGATGTCCTTGATCACGAGGTCTGATCCGGTTGCCTGTGGGTCGTCGTTGGCTCCGCGAAAGTCCGGCGCGATCATCGCCCAGTCGTTGCGGTCGGCCCAGCGAGTGAATGACACATTCAGCTGTTGGTTGTAGTTGGAACTCCAGCTGTGCAGCACCACGAGCAGAGGCCGCTTCTGACCATCGGATGGCAACCAGTAGGCGGGTTGTGAGTACGAGTCGTGGGTCGAGGGAATCCTGATGTCTGACGCCCGTGTGTAGGTTCTCCATGCCTCGGTTGAGCTCGAGGCGTAGTTGCGGAATCCACGTGTGCTCACGTCGCGGTCGAAGCCGATGATCGGAGCCCCTCTGTCGGCCCCCGGCTTGGCGTTCTCCTCTCCTGCGAACCGGTTGTTGTTCGTGAACTCGGCGTCTCCGGCGACGTATTGAACCACACCGCCGCGGTCCAACTGGCCGCTGTTCAACAACCCGAGCCAGTAGGCGAACCCGGCCGCATCGCTCTGTCGGCCGAGCACGTTGAGGTACAGGTTCTCGAGAAATTGTTCGTTGGTCGGAGTGCCGTAGCGGTTGCGAAACTCTTGGCTTTGCTCGAACGCGTTCGCTATTGCACCAACGTCGTTGCCTTCGCGGTAGATGCGGATCCAGTACTTTGCTCCGGCAACGTCGGGATTCCGATCGAAGAAAGCTTTGTACAGTCTGAGCACGGTTGCGTAGTCGGTGTAGAAATCGTCGGCGGTGGTCAGCTGGTCAAGGGTGGTGGCACTGGACATCCGTGCCATGGGTTCCTGGGCGTTGACCGGCGCTGTCAGTCCGGCTGCGATCATCAGCACGGCGATGAATGCGATCACTCTTTTCAGCACAGACGAGACAGTAGACGGCGGCATGGAGCCAATAACGGCATTCCCATGCCGGTTCCTGAATGGCGATTTGGTGACGCGGTGCCGAGTGAGAAGACGAACAGGAAGGCCAGAAGGCGAGTGTGGAGGGCCCCCGGAGGGAATTGGCTAGAGACTGGTGATGTGGAGGTGGTCTTGGTGGACGTCGTCGGTGAAAGACCGGCCACCGAAGCCGTCGAACGCCCACGGGCTACCAATGCTGCCGATTCCGTTCTGGAACAGATCGTTGGCCAAGGTCCAGGTGGGAGATCCTTCGAAACGAGAGTCAACGACAAGTTCACCGCCGACGGCGTACACGTCCATTGCCTGGCCAACGCTGTGGCGGCTCACACTTTCGGTTTCGAACACTCTGTAGGGGTGACCCCTGCTCAGGACCAGAACGGCATAGTCGGTGAACTCGGCTATCTCCATCATCCGCGTGAGCATGGCGTCTGTCGTGTGACCTGCGTAGATGTCCCAACGAGACGAATCGGGCATTGAGATACGGGGGTCGTCAGCGACCGCAGCCCGGAGATCGGACAGGTCGGCTGGTCGCTCGACCCTTGGCCCTCCGACCGATGCCAATCGGACCACTGTCCATTCGTCGTCGACGAGCTGAACCCGCACGTCGACCACCCGTGACTCTTCGGTGAGTGCACCGTCACTACCGAGTCGTTCCTGATCTACCCACACCATCAGGGAGGCGCGATCGGCACGGTTGCCGCCCATCTGGACGTACCGGACCCGTCCGACGTTGGTTGCGCCCAGATCCATCGCTTCACCGACCAAGGCCCGCTCGGTTTCGTCAAACTCCAGCCCGTAGTCCTCGTTGAGGTTGGAGATGTGGCCTTCTATGGTTGCGTCGGCGTCGTAGGTGAGGACCGCCTGGGCAAATTGGCCACCCAGCCGCTTGCGGTCTCGAAGGACCTCGCTGCTGGCGGGCTCGTAGGGTGTTGCCGGCTGGGGCGTCGGCACCGTCGTACTGGTCGTGCTCGTACTGGTTGAGGGCTGTGTGGAAGTGGTTGCGGCAGTCGAGGGAGGAGACGTCGTGGTCGGCTGAGTCTCCGTGGTCGGGCTCAGCGTTGTAATTCCTTGCACCACAACGTCGTCACCCGAACCGGTGCAACCAGCCACGACAAGGGCGATCACCACCCCGCAGACGAGGGGGAGTCTTCGAAGATCATCGACCACGGGACATGAGGGTAGAACTTCCGGCCGCTTCTCTCATGTAGGCCTGCCAGACCTTTTCGCACGGATCGATACCCAGTACCGAACTTCGATTCGACAACGAGGAAGTAATCGATGATTCTGGTAAACCGAACTGGGGCACCGGGCGTCGATACAGGTGATGATGATGGCTGGTCTCGAACGCACCCCAACAGGTGAGCTCCCAATAATCGAACGGACCGTCCACCATACGCGGGTCGATCTCCCGGCTCTGTACGAAGCTCACTACCGCAAATTGGTGAAGTTGGCCTCGTTCTACACCGACGACACCGAAACCGCAGAAGAAGTGGTTCAGGATGCATTCGTCAAGCTGCTCAACGGCAACTACCGAATCGATACCAATGCCGGAGCCTATTTGCGTTCGATGGTGCTGAACGGTGCCCGGTCCCAACTCCGCAAGCGCCGGGTTCGGCGTGACCATGTGCCAGATGCCCCCCGTCCCGTTGACGCGGCCGAGGTGGGCGGCGTGGCTGCGGCTGCTTCGACCGAGATTCTCGCCGCTCTGCGCACGCTGCCCGAGAAACAAGGGGCGGTGTTGGTGTTGCGGTATTACCTCGACCTCTCCGAAGCTGAGATCGCCCACACGCTCGGGATTGCTCGCGGTTCGGTGAAGAGCCACGCCAGCAGGGGCCTGGCCAAGCTGGCCAAGTTGATTCCGGAGATTCAGGCATGAGCGGCAAGTTCTTCGGCGACAACGGTCAACCCAAGGACCTCGATCCGTTCACCGAACAGCAGGTCGGCGAGCGCCTGCGCTCCGCGTTGTCCGATCATGCTGACCGCGTCGAGCCAGCACCGAACTCCTACCTTGCTCTGGCGAAACGGTTGGAGGAGGCGACCCCTTCGGCCCCAAAACCGTCACGGCGAGCGAACGGTCGTGTTCTCGCGGTCGCTGCGATGTTCCTCGTAGTCGTTGGCGGGGGCGCGTTCGCCATATCTCAGACCCGCACCGGCGATGTGAACGCCGTTGGTTCTGACGGGCCAGCCGACACCGTCGTTGATCCGGCCCCGACATCTACCACGATTCCTGCGGAGGAGCCGACCACCACCGTCGCTTCAGTAGTTACTACAACCACTCCTCCGCCTGAGGTGGGGGCGACGGTGGTGGACCAAGTTGACCTTCCGCCGGCCAAAAACGCGGCCGAAGCCGCAGCTGCGTTCGTCAACCTCCTGGCCCTGCCGGGGTCGGGCCGATTCACCGTGCAGGGCAACTCGGTCGACGTTCTGCCACCCGGGAACCTCGGCTCTGATCAACGACCGCTTGCCAACATCGAAACGGTTCCCAATGGAGTTGGGGTGGGCATCGCGAACGCGGTCTCGGACACGATGGTGATCAGCGAGGTGTTCGTCGACGGCGACGTCATCGTGGTTCGTGGAGAGGGAATTGCATTCGAGGCTTCTGTCGAGGTCAAACTGATCAGCACTGACGGAACGCCGCTGGCGTTTGGCTACACCACCGCCGGCTGCTGTGAAGAATTGGTTGCGTTCGAGGCTCGCCTTCCGATGGTGAGCGGATCCGGCGAGGCATTTGTCGTGGCTCATGGCGACAACGCTGGCTCGGGCGTCCTTCCGGCCTTTGCAGCCGTGCCGGTCGCCTTCACCGGACCGGCCGAGACAACCACCTACTCCGTGTTCCGGATTCGTCCGGATGATTCCGATCAGGGTCTCAACGTTCGAGACCTTCCCGGTACCGACGAGGGACAAGTCCTGGAAACTCTCCCTCCAGGCCAAACAGGCATCCGACGCCTCCCCACGATGCCTGCCCTCGTCGGCGATTCGTTCTGGTGGGAGGTGGAGACTTCGAGTGGCCTGCGCGGTTGGGTTCACAGTTCTTTCCTCACCCCGGATTCGTCGTCCTTGGCCGACCTCGACTTGCTCGAGCAATCGAGGTTTGCGATCTGGGGCATCAACGCCGCCGAATACGACGGACTCGGCTCGGTTCCGTTGTCCCGCAGAGTTCCGCTGGCCCTGGGGTGGATCGGTGACCCACGAACGGTTTCAGGTCCACAGGTCGCCGACATTGCGCTCTGGACCGAGGCCGGCGAATGGACGGTGCCGGAGGCCACCTATGGCGAGCCGGAGAAGGTCATCTCCCTGCGATCCCTGTTGAATCTTCCCGATACCACTGAGGTCGAGCCAGAGATTCAATCGGGGCCCGCAACGATCTATGGCTTCGAAGAGGAGATGGTGGAGAGCTACTTCGCCGGCACCCGCTCTGTGACGGTGATCGGCCCCGATGTCGACGGCGAACCGCCCAGATCAACTCTTCTGTTCTACGAGGCAACCCCCGTCGGCCCGCAGCTGGTCGGCGTGGTAGCCAGCATCTTCGTTCCCTGATCAGGAGCAGCTGCTGCGCCAATGATCGTTGATTGCGTCGGTCACGTCCGGCCGGGCTCGCTTTGCCAGCGCATCGCTGAGATGACGCTCGTTTGTCG
>JBLYYW010000355.1:0-3569 GCA_048550155.1 Acidimicrobiales bacterium
CATCTGGGCGCTGAGCGCCTTCACCTGTTTGGGCATTCGTGGGGCGGAATGCTCGCGCAACTTTACGCAACCGCCCACGTCAGCTGCGTTGCGAGTCTCTTCTTGTGTAGCCCGACGCCCGGCGTAGGTGCTGACTGGGTCGCGATGGAACGAGACGTCATGGCCTACAGCAGAGAGCGATCCAGCTCGGCGGCGTATGCGTTGATGGGCATTCGTTCGCTGCTTGGCCGCATTCCGCGCCTCGGTCAACGAAGCCTGGAGAAGATGTACGCACAGGTCTGGCTGAACTACCAGAACCCCGACAGCGCGCTTCCCGCAGATAGGTCGTTGCTCGAGGGAATTGGGCAACAGACGACGTTCGCGACTCGGGCCTCCGCGGTGTCACTGCCAACCGACTACCTCGACTCGGTTCTTCCCCAAGCCTCGTTTCCTTTCTTTGTGATGTTCGGTGAGAACGACATCTACGGCAAACACACCCAGCTCGTGGTCAAGCGCTACCCCAACGCGACGGTCGAGTTCTGGCCAGGGTGCGGTCACCTTCCCTGGCTCGACGCTCCAGCCCGTTTCGAGAAGCAGCTCAAATCGTTCTACGACGCAAATGCTGAACCATCTGGGGACTCCTGTCTCGGCAGGACCCCATGAAGATCGCAATAGAACGACAGATCGACACCAAAGTGCCGGGCCTGGCGATCGCCGCAGTCGATGCCAATGGAGTGCTCTGGTCCGAGGGTTTCGGCCACGCGAATCTCGCCACCGGTCTAGGGATGACGCCGCGCACAGCCTGCAATTGGTTCTCGATGACCAAGTTGGTCACCGCGACCGCAGTCATGCAGTTGGCCGAAGAGGGGCTATTGGATCTCGACGCGCCGGTTGCGAGTTACTACGAGCCATTCAGAATGACTCGCCCAGCGGCCCGTGCCGAGGCGGCGACGGTGCGCCAACTGCTGTGCCACAGCTCAGGGCTAGCGAACCCATTTCCGCTGAGATGGGTTCACCCGGCGACCGAGCCGGGACCGATCCGAAGTGAGTTCGTGCGGCGCCTGATCGAGCGGCACGGTCGGCTTCGTTTCGCCCCCGGCGACCGAGCTGCGTATTCCAATCTCGGCTATCTCGTGCTCGGCGAGATCATCGAAACCGTGTCTGGCACCACCTTCGAAGAGCGCATCCAGCGTCGAATCCTGGACCCGTTGGATATGAACCACACCGGGTTCACCACCGACCCATCCAGCGACTGGGCCACTCCGTACCAGCGACGCCGCAGTCCGCTCGGCGTCTTATTGCCAGTCCTTCTCCCACGTAAACTCATCGGACCTGCGTCCGGGTCGTACCGGTCATTGCGTCACTTCTACGTCGATGGCGCCGCGTACGGCGGGCTCGTGGGACCAGTGGCAGAGGCGGCAAGGTTTCTCCAAGCCCACGTCGGAGACGGCACGCTCGATGGCGTCCGGATCCTGTCAGCCGATTCGGCCCAAGCAATGCGACGCATCATCGCCTCAGGCAGGAAACTGCAGGTCGGCCTCGGCTGGTTCCGGCGAGGCAGGCGCCCCGACCCGCGCTTCGTCGAACACCTCGGGGGCGGCGCCGGATTCTGGAGCTGCATGCGCATCTACCCAGACCATGGATTCGGCGTCGTCATCATGGGCAATGCCACCGCCTATGACCACCACGCCATCGCCGAAGCCCTACTGCGAGAGTTCCGATGAACGACAGCCTCGATCCAGGCGGTCGCTATTGCCACAGAGGTACCGAACCAAAGGAAGAATCACCAATGACACTTGAAGCCTCAACATCACAACGCGGCTCTGCTGGTCGGCATGGTCGTAGTGCAGCGGACCGACCCGTGAACGGAAACCGCACCGCGAACACGGAGCGCCGTGACCTTCTGAACGCCCTTCCTTGGTTATGGCTCGGAATGTCCGCCGCCTGGGCCGTCGTCATCTTCACCACCGACCAACTGGCGTGGCCACTGACGTTGTGGATCGCTATAACCGTCGGCCCGCTTACCGCACTGAAGGCCCATCTCGACCCGAAGACCGGTCCCCGAGGGGACTGATTACCCAACCTCGATACGAACCCCAGCGAAAGAAACAAGACAATGACCACTACAACCGAAGCCCCGAGCTCAATCGATCAACCAGCGGACGAACGAGAGGAAGCGGCCCGACGATACGTCCAGCAGCTGCGTGTCTTCTACGTCCACGCCGCCGTGTTTGCGGGCAGTATGGCCATCAACATCGCAGTGAATCTCTTTGTAAACCTCTCCGCCGGAATCGCAGGTGAATGGTCGGCATGGTGGTCGATCTGGGCGCTCATCGGAGGGGGCGCTGGGATTGCTGTCCACGGGCTCGTCGTCCGGTTGAACCGGCCATCGTTTGCTGCATCGACATGGGAGCAGCGACAGATGGATCAGATACTCAGGAGCTGACCGCCTGACCTCGCTGATGTCGGTGAAGCCGACACGATCGGCTGCCTGAGCGTTCCGAGAGTACTCGACGAACTCGTCGAGGAGCCGGCGGAGTTGGCGTTGGTTCCAGATCAGGGTGCGATGCAGGAGTTCGTGGCGAGCGGTTCGAACCCATCGTTCAGCGAACGCGTTGGCTTGTGGCGCGCCCGGTGGTGTGTTGATTGCTTCGGCGCCGATGGCGGCGAACACGTTGTAGAACGTTCGGGTGTATTGGCCGGCGCCGTCGCGGATCACGAACCTGATCACTCGCTGGTGGCCGATGGTGAGGTTGCGGGCGGCTTGGGTCGTCCAGGGTCCGGTGGGGTTGGCGCGCCGTTCCCGTGATTCGGCGTGCCGAACTGTGTGAGTTTGAGCGTCGTTCCGATGGTGTCAGAGGGCGATTTCTCGGCCGGCTTGGACCACGCGGGCAACGCGGGGCTTCAGGTCGGTGACGTCGACGTCGGTGCCGGTGAAGGCGACGAGGTCGGCGATCTTGCCGACCTCGATGGTGCCGAGTGTCGAGTCCACGCCCATCAGTTCCGAGGCGATACGGGTTGTGGACTCGAGCACAGCGGTCGGCGACATGCCGAGATCGGCCATGAGTTGCAGCTCGCGCAGGTTGTTGCCATGGGGCATCACGCCGGAGTCGGTGCCCATGGCGATCGTGACCCCCGCCTCGACCGCGCGTCGGAACGACTCTTGGTGCACATCGACCGCGGCCCGCGCCTTGTCGATGATCACCTGCGGCAACTCGACGCCCTGGTCGGCGGCTTCGAGCACACCGAGTGGCGCAACGAGGGTGGGAACGAGATAGGTACCGGCGTCGAGCATCATCTGGATCGCCTCGTCGTCGAGGTAGACACCGTGTTCGATCGAGCGGATACCGGCACGGATCGCGTTCTTGATGCCATTGGTCGCCTGCGCATGCGCCATCACGAATCGGCCAGCACTGGTAGCTTCCGCCACCAACACGTCGAGCTCATCAGCCTTGAAATGAGCATGCTGAGGATCGCTACGAGGAGACAGCAGGCCACCGGATGTGGCCACCTTGATCACATCGGCGCCGGCTCGCACCAACTCACGCACCTTGCGGCGCATCTCATCGGGCCCGTCGACGACATTGTCC
>JBLYYW010000356.1:0-2936 GCA_048550155.1 Acidimicrobiales bacterium
GTCGCGACGGATCGGTATGGACGACCGACAAGGATGGCATCCTCCTGGCTCTGCTCGCGGCCGAGATCCTCGCCGTGACGGGCACATCACCGAGCGAGCGCTACCGGGCGCTGACAGAACGACACGGAGCGCCGGTGTACCAACGGATCGACGCGCCCGCGAACCGTGAAGAGAAGGCCGCCCTCGCCGCGCTATCGCCCGAAGCAGTAGCCGCCGACCAACTCGCCGGTGACCCGATCACCGCCGTGCTCACCGAGGCACCCGGCAACGGGGCCAAGATCGGCGGCCTCAAGGTCGTCACCGAAACCGCCTGGTTCGCCGCCCGCCCGTCGGGTACCGAGGACGTCTACAAGATCTACGCCGAAAGCTTCCGCGGTGCCGACCACCTCACCGAGGTGCAGGACGCAGCGCGAGCGTTGGTCACGAACGCGCTCGCCAGCCAGGGCTGACGGTCCACAACCGGGCGCTCACGGTCCGGCCTTGCCGTAGCCTCCGCCGCCGGGGGTTTCGATCTCGAACCGCTCGCCCGGTTTGATCGTGGTTTGGGCGGTCGCCCCGAACTTGGTGACGGCTCCATCTCTTTCGATCTTGCGGGTGCGGCCCACCGCCCCTGCTCCTCCGCCGGCCGCTCCGTACGGGGGCACCTTGCGATGGCCCGAGACCACATTGATCTCCATCGCCTCTTCGAACCGGATTCGACGGACCGCACCATCACCGCCCCGATGTTCACCATCACCTCCCGAGCCGTAGCGGATGTGGAACGTTTCGAGCACTACCGGATACCGCCATTCCAACACCTCCGGATCGGTGAGCCGGCTGTTCGTCATGTGGGTGTGCACCGCGCTGCAACCATCGGCGTTGGCGGTCGCCCCCGCTCCCCCGCAGATCGTCTCGTAGTACTGAAGGTCGTCGTTACCCCAGATGAAGTTGTTCATCGTGCCCTGGGCCGCACCCATCACGCCCAACGCACCGAACAGCGTGTCCACGATCACCTGACTCGTCTCCACATTGCCGGCGAACACGGCAGCCGGGTACTCCGGACTGATCATCGAAGGTTCAGGCAACACCACCTCGATCGGTTTCATACACCCGGCATTCAGCGGAATGTCATCGTCGACCAGACAGCGGAACACGTACAGCACCGCCGCATGAGCGATCGACGACGGCGCATTGAAGTTGCCGGGATGGGTGTCGCTCGTACCAGTGAAGTCGATCGTGGCCGATCGGGCGTCGGTGTCCACACTGATGGTCACGCTCACTTGATGCCCGTCGTCCATCTCGTAGGTGAACGAGCAATCGGTCAGGGCACCGATCACCCGCCGCACCGACTCCTCTGCGTTGTCCTTCACATGCCCCATGTACGCATGGACAACGTCCAAACCGAAGTGATCGATCACCCGGCGAAGCTCGCTGGTGCCCTTCTCACATGCCGCAACTTGGGCCTGAAGATCACCGATGTTCTGCACCGGGCTACGGGCCGGATACGGACCACCGGTCAGAAGCTCGTAGATCTCGTCGTACAGGAACCGGTCGTCCTTGACCAGGACCTCGTTGTCCAACAACACGCCCTCTTCTTCCACCGACGTGGAATCGGCCGGTGCCGAACCGGGAACCGTGCCGCCGACGTCGGCGTGATGTCCGCGGGAGGCGACGAAAAAGATCGGCTCACCATCATCGGGGCGATCCTCATCGAACACCGGCTTGATCACGGTGATGTCGGGCAGGTGAGTACCGCCGTTGTAGGGGGCGTTCATCACGAACACCTCTCCGGGCACCATGTTCGGGTTCTGCCGGATGATCGACTTGATCGACTCGCTCATCGATCCCAAGTGCACCGGCATGTGCGGAGCGTTGGCGATCAGATCACCGCCGGGATCGAACACCGCACAACTGAAGTCCAGCCGCTCCTTGATGTTCACCGACGCCGCGGTGTTCTCCAACACCACACCCATCTGCTCGGCGATGTTCATGAACAGGTTGTTGAAGATCTCCAGCTGAACCGGGTCGACCGACGTACCGATGGCGGACCGTTCCGGCCGAGCCACCACCCGGTCCAAGACAAGATCGCCGAGGTCGTTGACCGATGCCTGCCAGCCCGGTTCGATCACCGTGGTGCCGGTGGCTTCGAGAATCACGGCCGGGCCGGCCAGGGTGGCGCCGACGGCCATCGACTCCCGCTGCACGAACGGGGTAGCCACATCTTCACCATCGAAGGTGACCGGGAACCGATCGGCGGTTCCGTCGGTCTGGCTCGAACCGACCACACCGCTCCCAAGGCCGATACCGGCACCGGAAGATCCCACGGTTTCGAGCTGCATCGACTCGGCGATCATCGGGGTGTCGGGGCTGATGAAACCGAATCGGGCCCGATGCACTGACTCGAATGATGCGGCCACCTCGCCCAGGTCGCCGGCGGGTACGTGCAGTGCCGTGTCAGACCCTTTGTACCGAACAGCCAAGCGACGATGCTGGCTGAGCTGCGACGGTTCGATCCCCTGCTGGGCGACTACATCGGCCCCCGCCTTCTCCAACTCAGCCCACGCGCGCGCCAACGATTCCAGCAGCGCCGCATCGAGGACGCTCTCGACGGCCTGGTCGCCCACGTGGCGGACGTCGGCCAGACCGATCCCGACCGCCGACAACACGCCGGCCTGGGGGTGGACGTGCACCCGCGAGATCCCCAGACGGTCGGCAACCAGGCAGGCATGTTGACCGCCGGCACCACCGAAACAGACCAGGGTGTAGTCGGTGACGTCGTGGCCTCGCTGCACCGAGATCTTCTTAATCGCATTTGCCATGTTCTCGACCGCGATCGACAAGAACCCAGCGGCAACCGACTGCGACGATTGGCTGATCCCAGTGGAATCGGTGATCTCCCGGGCCAAGTCGTCGAAGGCCGAACCGCTGGCGGCAACGTCGAGCGGCTGATCACCCGA
>JBLYYW010000357.1:0-30754 GCA_048550155.1 Acidimicrobiales bacterium
TAGGGGCTGCGGCTCTCGTACTGTTCATTTTGTTGAACGGATCCGCCGTCCCAGCCATCGCCCAAGAAGCCGATGACCCACCGCCCACAGAGGTGGTAGTGACACAGGAACCGGGCGCATGCACCAACCATGGGGCACTGTGCGAACTACTCCTCGAGTGGACCGGAAATGAGCGTCTCGCCGAGGCGATGGCGTGGGGCCTGGGCACTCCGTTCAAGATCGCCGTAATCATCGGTCTGGCGGCTTTGTGCAATCGGTTGGCTCGCCGAGGGATCCGTAGGTTGGTCGAACGTATGGGCACCGTGGACCTGCCCTCGGCACTGATCTCGGCTCAAGTGTCGGAGCGAAGCGAACAACGGGCCAACGCAATTGGCAGTCTGATGCGAAGCACAGCAACGGTGGTGATCTTCGGGATCGCGGGGATTGCTGTCCTCGACAACATCGGCATCAGCATCGTGCCCCTGGTCGCCTCGCTCGGCATTGCGGGAATCGCGATCGGTTTCGGAGCCCAGACACTCGTTGAGGATCTGATCTCTGGGGTGATGTTGATCATGGAGGACCAGCTCGGAGTTGGCGATCGGGTCGACGTCGGCGTCGTTGAAGGTTTCGTCGAACGCGTGACCCTCCGATCCACGGTGATTCTCGCAGGCAACGGTGCGCGCTGGTATGTTCCGAACAGCGAGATCCGACGGGTCGCAAACGAGTCTCAGCACAAGGCTCAAGCGAGTGTTCAGATCGGCGTTGCCTACGACGCAGACCTTCGATTCGTCTCCTCTGTTTTCCACCAGGCGGTTCTGCAACTGGCCGCAGAGCCGCAATGGAAAGGGGCGGGAGTCGAGGACGTCCGGGAACCATTCATCGCCGCTTTGGGTGAGGCCGCCATCATCTTCGAGCTGACGCTGTTCATCGAGGCGACGTCACGCCGCCCTCTGGAGCGAGCGCTCAGGGAACAGCTCGTCGACGTGGCGAAAGCTGAGAACATCGAGCTACCGAACAATCAGCTGGATGTCTGGATGCGCACCAAGGCAAGCTGATCAGTTGCCTTCCAGTTTCATCGTGCTCGATATTCGAATCTTCTCGACGAGGTCGTTGCAGATATAGTCGGCAGCGTGGTCGAGGGTGCAGGACCGCGCCCGTCCGGCGCGGCCTCAGCAAATGGCGAGATTCAAGAGGTGACCGGCACTCCGCGACGGCGGACTTCGGTCCAGACCCGACTTGCGTTGGCTGTGCTCGCGGTCAGCATCGGTTCATTGCTCGTGAACACACTGGTGACGTTGACTGCGGGCGAGGGGTCCGCTGAGGACGAACTCGGAGACCGGCTTGCTGAAATCGGTTCGGCTACCGCCGAGGGTGTCGAGGGCTACTTCCGTGCAACCGAAGCAGAGGTCGTACTTCTGGCCCAGAGTCCAATGATCATCGATGGTGTGCAACGGTTCGAGGCGGCCCATGATGGGCTACCCCAACTCGACTCCGGCGACTCCAACGACGCGACGGCTCGACTGGGAGAGTTCTACCTCGACAACTTCATCCCGGCGCTCGAAGAAGTACGAGGGGATTCCGTTCCGCCTAGTGAAGTACTTCCTGGTAGAGCCAACACGGCCGCACTCTATCTCCAGGACATCTACGTTGCCTCGGATCTGCTGAGAGAGGAGCGAGCGCTGGTTACCGACGGTGCGGACGGGAGTACCTGGACCGATGTACACATCGAATTCCATCCGACCGTTCTCCGGTCGGTGGAGCGGCTTGGCTTCTACGATCTCTACTTGATCGAGCCCGAGCGCCGAACGATCGTGTACTCGACTCGCAAGGAAATCGATTTCGCAACCAGTCTCGTCGAGGGGCCTCACAGCAATACACCCTTGGCCCGTGTTGTCGAACGCGTGCTCCAGACGGATGAACCAGGAGAGGTGATCGTCAGCGATTTCGAGCCGCACGCTCCATCGCTCGACGCACCGAGTGCATTCTTGGCCGCCCCGATACGCAATGGATCTGCCACCGTCGGGGTCTTGGCAGTTCAGATTGACACCGCAGCTCTCAATGACCTGACGACGATCCGGTGGCGAACTGAGGGCCAGCTGGGAGAGACCGGTGAGAGCTACCTCGTCGGCGATGACGATCGTATGCGGTCGGACTCGCGTCTATTTCTGGAGGACCAGGGCGCGTTCCTCGCAGCCATCGACGATCTCGGCACGGTCGAGCCCATCGATCGCGCCCGAATGATTTCCCAGGGGACAACCGTTCTCCACATGCCCGTCAACAATGAGGTTTTGTCAGAGGCACTCGAGGGTCAGGACGGGGTAGCCAGCACCGACAGTTACCTTGGGCCGGATGTCCTCACCGCCTATTCGCCGGTTCAGGTGGGTGACTTGGACTGGGCGATACTGACCGAAATGGAACGGTCAGAACTCAACGCCCCGATCGACGAGTTCAACCGGAACGGCTACGAAGCGGCTGCGGTCATCGTAGCTGTGCTCAGCTTCTTGGCGCTGTTGTGGTCCACTGCCTTCGTGCAACCCATTCGAACCATAAGTGCGTCGCTCAAAGCGGTTCGTGGGCGCGACGCCGAACCCTCGATTCCCGAGGGTGGACCGAGCGAGTTCCGCGAGCTCGCCCGCACCTTCAACGACATGATCGACAACCTGGCAACCCGCGAGCGACAGGTCACCGAAGCTGCCGACGAGAAGACCGCATTGTTGGCACGGCTCCTTCCGGCCGAGGCGGCGCGCGCGGTCGGTCGCGGCGATCGATCGCTTCTGGAAGCCGTTCCGCTCGCAACCGTGGCCGTCGTAGTGATCGACGGTTTGGACAAGGCCGTGCACGACAGTTCGGCGAGCGAGAACCGCGAGCTCATGCACGAACTTGTCGACGAGTTGGACGACCTTGCAGAGCAGGCCGGTCTCGAGCGGGTCAAGGTATTGGCCGACCGTTACTTCGCAGCCTGCGGCTTGACTGCTGCTCACCTCGACCACGCCCCTCGCACCGTGGAATTCGTTGCCAACGCTCAAGCTGCCGTTCGGCAAATCGGGGCCGACAGCAACCGGACCCTCGACGTACGTGCCGGGATCCACACCGGCACGGTGACGGTCGGGCTTACCGGCGCTACAAGCCTCGTCTTCGATCTCTGGGGCGAAGGGGTGACAACCGCCTACCGCTTGTCCCTGCTTGCGCCGCCCAGTGAGATTCTCGTCTCTACGGCGACCGGCGCACGTTTGCCTCCCGATCGAGCTTCACGTGTCACCGAGGTGAGCCTCGACGCCATTCCAGTCGCCGCGGGCAAAACCAGGCCTTTTCAAGCTCCGCCTGTGCCCCGTACAAACGAGGGTGATCGATGAGCTTCCTCAGCGATGATTCAGCGGTGAGGTGGGCGGTGGCACTCATCGCCGTGGTGCCACTACTGATTGTCGGATCCGGGGAACTGGCCGAACGCCTTCGACAGGCCAACTCGGTGTTCCTCAGTCCGGTGATGATCCTCCGCAACTGGGTGGTCCCCTCCGCCACGCTCTGGGTTCTCGTTGTTGCGGTATTCGAAATCGATTCACAGCGATTGTCCGTCCGGGTCCTGGCCACAGTAGGTGCCGTCTCCTCCACTCTTGCCCTTTTGGGTTTCACGAAAGCGGGGGTCGGGATCATTCGGCAACGGTCCCAGCGCCGGGGCCACTCTCGTGTTCCCGAGCTCGTGCTGCTGCTTCCGCGTCTGGCGGTGCTGCTCGTAGCAGCGTGGATCCTCTTCGCCGGGATCTGGGATGTGGATCTCAGTGGCTTCCTTGCTGCGCTCGGCGTCGGGAGCCTCGTGATCTCACTCGCCCTCCAACCCACCCTCAGTGGACTGGCGTCCGGGCTGCTGCTGGTTGCCGATCGGCCTTTCAGTCCCGGGGATTGGATGCGGGTGAACGATCTCGAGGGTCAAGTAGTCGACGTGAAGTGGCGGAGTTCGCGAATACGGGATCGAAACGGAGATTTGCACATCATCACGAACGCCCAGTTGGCCGACTCGACGATCATAAACTTTGACGAGCCGAGCCCTCTGCATCGCGTCGTGGTTCCGGTTCAGGTCGCCTACTCGAACTCGCCGACCAACGCGAAAGAGATGCTGCTCGCTGCCGCCCGGGCCACACCCGGCGTGCTCGAGGATCCGCCTCCGAGAATCAAGGTCGTCCAGATCGACGACCCCTTGATGGGGTACGAAGCACAGCTTTGGATCGATGACTATTCGATCGCACCTCGGGTTTCCAGCGATTTCGGTTCACTTGTCTGGTATCACTCACACCGGATGAACGTCCCGCTGCCCAGCCCGGCCTATGACCTCTTCCACCACAATCCGGCCGAAGAGGCCGCCGAATCGACCCTGAGTGCGGCGGATCTGGCCCACAGGCTCCGAAGCTCACCGCTCTTGTCCGACGCCGAATCCGACGATTTGGACCTCTTGGCCAACGTAGCTCGCAGCGTCAGGTACGCCCGAGGCGAGGTCATCCTTGGGGCCACCGGCGGCGTCAACGATCTGTTCATGATCTGGGAGGGGCTTGCGCGGGTCGTCGTCGGGATCGATCTCGGCGAGTCGATCGAGGTGATCGAACTGGGTTCCGGCGACGTTTTCGGGCTCTTGGACAGGGCGGACCGGCTCAGGTTCCCTCCGGCGGTGGTTGCGGTCACCGATTGCGAGATCGTCATCGTCGACGGGGAAACCGCTGGCATCGTGACGAGTCGGAACGCCGAACTGGGCGACCGCCTGGGCAAGATCTTCGCCGCCCGACGGCGGCGTATCCATCGCGCTCAGCTGAGCGCAGCGGCATCCCATGCAGGTGCCCACGGTGAGCCGATCGCGGACGGAGCGCTCCCCACGGACCAAGACAGGGCGACCGACGACAACGAGGCAGGCCGAGCGACATGACTGACAGGGGTAGTCAGTCCGGCCGGTTCAGTGGCGGACGCCAACTGAGGGCACGATCGGTGATCGCTGCGGTTCTGATCGGCGCGTCACTGGTATCGATCGTGGTGAGCTCCGCCGTCAACTACCGGTCGGCGGAGGTCTTGCTGAAGGATCAAGCCGAGAGCCAGATCATCCAGATCGGTACCTCGAGGGTGAGGAGTATCGAACGTGGTGTGGACAGGCTGGCACAGTCCACCATCTCACTCGCCGAGGACACCGCGCTCGGTGAAGCATTTCGCGATTTCAGCGAGGCGTACGCAGCGTTGGACCAACAGTTGACACAGGATCAGAACCAACAGCTGGTCGATGCGTACGATCGTGCACGATCCACGGTTGCGCCACCAGGGTTTGACGTTCCGAGTCTCGAAAGTGTTCTGCCGGCTTCGGACCGAGCTCGGTATCTGCAGTTCCACTACGTCGTGAAGAACCCCATGCCACCCGAGGATCGCAGCGGACTCGATGACGCCGGAGACGGATCGCTGTACAGCGAGGTGCACCGCCAGTTCAATCCGTGGTTGAGAGGCCGGCTGGCTTACGACGACGATGTGCTGTTGATCAACGCCGACGGTGCTGTTGTCTACTCCGCAGCCAAACGGTTTGACTTGGGAACCGATCTCGAGGTTGGTCCGCTCCGTGAGAGCCTTTTGGCAACCGAGGTCCGCGGTGAGATCGCTCAGCTGCCGCGAGGCCAAGCACGCCTGATCGACTTTGACAGTTACCTTCCTGCCGGGAATGCCCCGACCGCATTCCTGGCCGCCCCCGTCAGGTACGACGGAGAATACCTGGGGACTCTCGCAGTCCCGATCGACGGTTCGGACCTCTCAGCGTTCACGACCGCGGGCGAGGACTGGGAGGGAACCGGCCTCGGCACGACGGGTGAGTTCTACATCGTCGGTGAAGATCGCTTGATGAGGTCGGACTCGCGCCTGGCCATTGAACAGCCAGAAACGTACGCGACAGCCGTTGTCGACGCCGGCTACAGCTCCGAGGTTGCCGACGCAGCTCTTGCCTTCGGCACGACCGCCTTGATTCAGCCTGTCGAGACAGATGCGGTAGCAGCCGGCCTCAAGGGCGACACGTTTTCCGATGTGAGTCAGAACTACCTGGGGGTGGAGACCTTCACGGTTGCCGGGCCCATCACCTATCCGGGTGTCAATTGGGTAGCGGTCAGTGAGATCTCGACCGACGAAGCCTTTCAGCCGCTCAATAGCTACATTCGACGGGTCCTTCTACTCGCGGTCGTGTTGCTGCCAATCATCGCCGTGCTCGGATTCCTACTCGCCCGCCGCCTGATCCGCCCCATCGACCCCGTTGTCGATGCCGCTCGTCGAGTGAGTCAGGGAGATCTGAACGTTGCGTTGCCCGACCAAAGCCGGGACGAGTACGGAGAGCTGGCCCGCAGATTCAACGAGATGGTGGCGGCTCTGCGAGACAAAGAGGACGCACTTCGGCGAGCCGACGATGAGACGACCGAATTGCTGATGTCAGCCTTGCCGAGGCGGCTGATTGAACAGGTCAAAGCCGGTGACCTCGATATCGCCGAGTCCGTCCGCAACGGCTCGATTGTGGCGATCAGTATCGACGGCCTCGTCGACGATCTCTCAGGTGATCGAGATGCGCAACGAGACCTCGGGGTGGACCTCCACACGTTCCTGGCCGACCTTGCCGTTCGACACGAGATCGACCCTGTTCATTCTTCGGCATCGGAGCTGTTGTTCGGAGCCGGGCTCGAATCGGACGAACTCGAAGCCGACCATGCGGCCGCGTTTGTTCTGGCGGCCCAGGAAGGTGTCGCTGAACTCGCCAGCTCCGTCGGGGCCGATCTCATCTTCCGGGCCGGTGTCGCAGCCGGCGAATTCGTGGCCGGCCTCGTGGGAACGGACCGACTCACCTTCGACGCCTGGGGTGGCCCTCCCCGCTTGGCCATCGGCTTGATGACGATGGCCGCACCCGACCAGATCTTGTGTGACGCCAACACCATGGGTGCACTGGACCCGACCTACAGGACCGAACGGGCGTCGCGCCTGGTCGATCTCAGCGGCGAGCCTCTCGATGGCTGGGTTCTCGAAGGGCCGCAGCTCACTTCGACCAAAACCGAGTAGCGACCTCGTTCGGTCGCTCGCTAGGGTCAGACCGGCAGAACAACCGTCCTCTATCGACTGGTCTACTTCATGAACTCAACACTTCTTCTTGCGTATGCCAGTGACTTCTGGGGCTGGATCGGTGTGGTCCTCATCGCGGCACTCATCTATGGGTTAGTGAAGCGACTCTTCAAGATTGCGATCTTTTTCGGTATCGCTGCCTTCGTCGCATGGGCGATCTTTTTCACCGGATAATCATCTCGCAGACCTCGTGTGACCGAAGTCGACCAGGCTGACTCTCGGTCAGTTCGATCGACTGAGCAGGGTCATCACACCGCCTACAACCAAGGTCAGGACCACGCTCCCGATGATCGAGAATCGAACCTGCAACCCGAAGAGCTGAAAGATCACGTTCAGTAGTATCAACGCAATCACGAATACGACGAGCTGGCCTGCACGGCTGTTCCTGTTCACGTATGAACCTTAACGGATGTCGCCACCTGCGCACGGAACATTCGCGTCGTGTCCGAGCAACCGAGAGGATCGATCGCGGCGCTGAGCGCGGTCGGGTCAGACCGCGTCTTTGACTGCAACCCTGCCGACCTCAATAGCTTCCTCGTGAGCGGCATAATCGATGTCGTTCAGGTCGGCATAGCGCTCGGCGAAGGTGGCGAAGATCCGGTCGACGCTCTTGTCGTTCCCGAGGTAGCCGCTGATCGTCGCAGCCATCCCGCTTCGGGCGTGGGTGAGCGCCAGGGCCGCGCCACAGTGCCACGCATAGTTCTTCATTCGGTTGGGTCCCATGTCGTCAACTTCTGCTGAGCCCTTGCCGTCCCAGAGTTGACGGAAGTAGAAGTCGACCGCACGATCATCGTGGTGATATCGAGACCAGCCGAGCAGGATGTCCCCGGTTGCCTGCATCAGCTTCTGGCCACGCACCACGCGTTCTCCAGCCTGCTCGTACTCACTATTGCCTGCGTATTGCTCGAGCACAGACTGGGTCGCTTCCTTGAACTGGAGGAACAACGGCGCCCCATTGGGTGCCTCGAGGAGCACGATCAGACAACGAGTGCCAACACTGCCAACGCCAACGATCTTGCGAGCAATGTCGACAAACGTGTACTGCCGGAGCACGGCAGCTCGATGGGGCGGCAACGACTCCAAGTATCGAGTGAAGAAGTCCTCCACTCGAGAGCGGTTCTCCTCTGCCATCAAGTGATCGACACGGGTGACCACAGGAGGCGCCGGAACAATCTTGCGCTCTCCGTCGACGACCTCGGTCAGCTTGTTGAGGGCACGGACGCTGTCCTTGCGTATCGCCTTGTTGACCTCCTTGGTCATCTTCTTGCGCCGCTTCTTGCTCGCTCGAGCCATGAGCGAGTCAACCTCGATCCGGTGATAGTGGACATCGAGTGGGCTCATGTGGGCGGTTTCGTTGAGGATTTCGCGGTAGCCGCGAACTGAGGAACGCGTTGCCCTTCTGATGTCCTTTCCCTGGAATTCGTTGTTGCGACCGGCGATTGTGACGCTGGCTGCAAGCCTTTTGAGATCCCACTCGAAGGGGCCCGGAGCAGTCTCATCGAAATCATTGACATCGAACACCAGCCGACGATCCGGCCCGTTGAAGACTCCGAAATTGGAGAGATGGGCATCTCCACACAATTGGACCCGCAGATCGGTACTGGCCGTTCGGGAGAGGTCTGATGCCATGATCGCAGCAGTCCCCCGGTAGAAGGTGAACGGCGTCACCCTCATCCGACCATGGCGGATCGGGACCAGCTCTTGAAGACGCATGGTGTCCTGTGCGGTCAGAAGGTCCACGGGATCGGGGCGGTCCGGGTCCGTGTTGAGTTCCGCGTGCGCTTCCAGCGGCACGTTCTTCCTTTGCTCTCGACCCAACTCAAATTGCTCACTGTTCGCCATGAGCGACCACACTAAGCCACTTCGCTCGGCGAACTCAATTGGCCTCTTGTTGCCCTACCCAGGACCTCCGCTCGAAACTCGCAGGAGCTGAGGTAGTGGGCTCAGTTGGCCTGATCGACCAGTCCGAGGTCCATGAGTTGTTGTCGTCGGCCGAAAACGATGAGTGCATCACCGCGGTCGAGGGTGAAGTCTGTCGGCGACTCGCCGATGATGGTCTGCCCGCGCCGAACGCCGAGAACCGTCACACCCGGCAGGGCTTCATCCAGCCCCCGCAGACTGCGGGGTGCCTCCGAACGCCTTTCGGACACCTCGGCTGCAGCGATGACGTAGTCATCGCTGAGGCTCAGAAGTTCATGACCGGATCCTTCCAGTGCCGGCATCAGCCTTGACTGCGCATAGCGATTGCCCAGTCGCTCCAGGGCCTTTGTGGCAGGCCGATTGACCGCTGCCATCATTATCAACGTCACCCCGGCGGCGGCGACCAACGCACGATCCCTGGTGCTACCCGGACCTGGGGCAACGAAGCCGATCAGGACGCTGACCACCAGTGTGGGCGTTCCCAGCGCGCCTGCGAACATCGCTGCCATGATGATCTGGCGTCTGATGGGATGGTTGACCACGTTCTCGGCCTCGGTGGTGGTGAACCCTGCGCCGCTGAATGCCGAGCGAGCCTGGAACGACGCAACGTGAGGCGGCATTCCCGTGGCGATGAGGGCACCGGTGGCCAGCTTGGTGAAGATGATTGTGATCACGGCGACAACGAGAAACGTGGCGATGGCGTACATCACGCCATCCTCTCAGACGGCTCGGCACACCGCATTCGCGGAAATCACGATCCACAGAAATCCGTTGGAAAGCTCAGTTTCCGATTTCGCCCACCATTCCATGAGACAGTGCGAAGTTGGCCGCTGCTGTCCGGTTTTCGACGCCGAGCTTGGCCAGAATGTGGCTCACGTGCACTCGGACGGTGCCCGGGCTCAGAGACAGATCGGCCGCAATCTGGTTGTTGGTCCATCCTTCGCTCAGGCCCTTCAGTACATCCATTTCACGGTCGGTGAGCGTCGGTTCGGTCGGGCCATTATCGGTCAGGTAGGTGAGTGCTTCAGTGCTCAGCGTTGCTTGCCCTTGGGCTGCGGAGCGAATCGCTTGGGCGAGGTCGGTACTCCCTATCGACTTGAGCAGGTACCCGCTGGCTCCGGCCGACACCGCTTCGTTGACCATCTTCCGATCGACGAAGCTCGTCAGAATGATCACTCGCGTGGCCGGTTCTTCCTCGACGATCCGTCGGGTGGCCTCGACTCCCGTCATGTCCGGCATCGACATGTCCATCAGGACGACATCGGGGTGAAGGTCCCCACACAGAGCGACGGCCGACCCGCCATCGTTGGCGGTACAGACCACCTCGATGTCTGACTGGAGTGCCAACAGATTCGACAGCCCGTCGGTGATCACCGCATGGTCATCCACAATGATCACGCGGATGAGTTCGCTCAACTCGCCGTCTCCAGGCTCGGGGTGACCGTCAGATCCAAGATGTTCGACCGCTGCCGTGACCATGTGGCAGAAACCGACGTTCCTGAATCGGGGCTGCTGATGACGCTCAGTTCGATACCTGCCTCAGCCGCGCGATCTCGGATGTTCCGCAGACCGTGGCCGGTTCGGACCTCGTCCACCACGAAACCCCTACCGTCGTCACCCACCTCGACCCTGGCCCGCTCGAGGTCCACGTCGACCGTAACCTTGATGTTTGTGGCCTCCGCATGCCGCAGCGCATTGCCGAGCGATTCCTGAACAATCCGGTACAGGGCAAGTTTCTGCTCTGTCGGAATTGACGGCCCGCTGTGAGCGACGACAAGCTCGATCGGTCGCTGATAGATCTCCGCAACTGACGTGCTCAACTGGGCGACGAGGTCTGTCAGGATCCGCTCATTCAAGACCTCGGGCTGCAACTCGTACAGGAGGGTCCGGATTTCAGACAATGTCGAGAGGACCAACTGACGGATCTGCGCCGCACCGTCGATGGCAATCTGGGGCTCAGAGGCCGCAGACTGAGAGATAGCGTCGGCATTGAATGCGGCGGCATACAAGCGCTGCGACAATGAGTCGTGCAGTTCGCGGGCGATCCTGTGCCGCTCTCGATTGACAGCAGTACTCACATGGGACGATTCCAGCTCGAACCTCAGAAGCACACTGGCGAGGAAGTCGGCGGTCAGGTCGACCAGCCTGCGATGTTCAGCAGAGAATCCCTCGCTGCCACGCCGTCGGATCGTGAGTCGCCCGAAAGACTGGCCGCCGAGGTTGAGCGTCCGATCGATGCTCTCGCCTGCGCTCGGGACGGAAACTCCGGCATGGGGCTCCGCCCAATCCACGCGCATGATCGCTCCCTGTTCAGCTCCAGCAGGGTGCCAGGTCAACACACCATCCGAGGCGTCCAGCAATCCCGCCAGGCATCCGATCGCCTCGGCCAGAACATCATCGACGTCGTCGTCAGCCGAGCTGACCGTGCTCAAGCTCAGGAACATCTCTGAAAGCTTGGCGAGTCGCAAGGCGCTCCGGTTCTGAACGCTCAGTTGAGACAGAAGATCCTCGTGAGCGGCACGCAGCGCTGCGGTGCGCGAGGCCACAATGTTCTCGAGCGTGGCGGATTGGCGGATCAAGCGGCGTTCGGTTTCGATGACGGCGCTCGAGTGTTGGATTGCGAGCCCACAGACAAACGCCACGAGCCCGAAGGGTTGGAGGTAACTGGTCCCGACGATGCCCTCATCGACCAGAAGGTCGTACAGAGTCATCAACCATGCGATGGCGATTCCGATGCTCAGCGGGTCCACCACAGGTCGTGCCGATTGCCGGCGCGCAACAAAGGCCGCAACGAAATACGCAGAAATGGACCCGAGTAGGGCGATGAGTACCGGTTGCAGCGACGAATGCGAAGGGGTGTGCACAACGAACGCTTCGCCGAACAAGTGGACGGTCCGGAAACCGGAGACTTCGTCGGCGATCAGCGCTCCGGAACTCAGAGCGTCCAGCGAGATTGCGATCATCGCGATGCCGGTCAGGGCAACCGGGATTCGTGGGTACCACAGCCGCTCTGTGACTCCCACGGTCCACGAAATCGCAATGAGCGTGGAGATGCCGATGTAGGAAAACGGCCCGTGCAGGATGTCCTGGTATTCCTGGGTGGATTCAGAACTGTGCAACGCAAGAGTGGCCAGGGTCGCACCCGCCGCGGCGAACGCGAGCACACCAAGTGCAAGCTCTGGCGACCATCGCAAACCCCGTCGGAGGCCCATCACAACGAAGAGAAAACCGACCCCGGCACTGAGACCAGCAAGAATGCCGTAGGCAGCCGTTCCCCAAGCCATCGGTGCACCCTAGTCGTTGCACCCGTGTCGCGGCCAACTCGCGATCACTGAGAGCGGCTTGTTGACCACATTGAGACTCGCTACGCTCGCCGCGGACTACGACACATGACGTAGTCGAAGTCCAACATCCGTCTGTCGATTGTGGAAATCAAGCAGATGTGTCGCCGGGCGGAGCGAACAATACTTGCCCAATGAGCATGATCACTGAACCACCCACCCTGCTCACTTCCTGGTCCAGCACGTGGGACGACGAGCCTGTTGCCGCCCTTGACGCCATCGAGGCGTCACTTCGCCGAGGAGACACCGGTTCAGCACTGGTGATGGTCCGGTCGATTCGTCGACGCCTGCCCGGATCGGATTCCACCGAAACCGCAGACCGTCACGGTTTGACCGACCGAGAGCTGGCGGCGCTGGTGCTGCTTCCGGATGCAACGCTCAGCCAGAAAGACATCGCCCGGGCGTTGGGCATCACCAGCAACACCCTCAAGACACACCTTCGCTCGATCTATCAGAAGTTGGGAGCCCACTCGCGGGCTGAGGCAATCGAACTCGGCGGACTGAGCCGCACTGTTGCCGCTGCCTAACCGATCGAGATCTGCGACTCTCACTCGGAAGCACAGTTTTGGGGCTGGTCCGATCCCGCGACCTTGAAGTCGTCGCAGGTGAGAAAGGCGTCGTTGTTCCTGCCCACCGCAAAGCCGGCGATTGCGATCAGAACCACGATCGCGATGCCTACCGCGAGCAAGCCTCGATCGCGCACCTCGGTCAGATCCCGAGCGAACATGTCGATCAGCAGTTTGATCACAACGGGAACTGAAACAATTGCGACGATCAATCCTGCCGTGCCATAAACCGGATCGGCCGTTGCATCGCCGAGTGAGCCGAAAAACGCAACCGCCAGCGCCATCCAGAACGCGGGTGCTGCCAACGCAACCCGAGTGAGCCACAGCGTCCTGCCGCTGTAGGGCGGTCTGATCAACGTGACCGCAAAGCCAACGGTCGAAACAACGATGATCTGGAACACGTCTTGATAGAACACCGCGTCGTAGGCCCCAAGATTGAATGCGATCGGCCACGTTGTCAGCGTGATTGTCAACAACGCAACCGCGGCCGGCCCGAACCTGCCGCTGCCCGGAGCACTGGTGCCCGAGGCGACGCCTTTGTCGTTTCCGTTATTCATCGGCCGACCACGCTATTCCTCCGAACTTCTCACAACGATCGCTGGATCGGCCAAGGAGTAGTGCGGGTCTCTCACCACGTCCAGAACCGCTCGCCCAACGCGATCGCGGGCCAAGCGCTCTTCCCACAGCTCTGGACCATGCCAGAACATCAGTGTCACCGATGTCGAGGTTCCATCGAACCCTGAAACAACAACTTCGGGCGGCGGTACGTCAAGTACATGCCCGACCCCCTCGACAACACTGCGTAACCGGTCGATCATTCCGTCAACATCGGCGCTCTCGGGCAGACGAAGGGTCAGCTCCGACCGTCGATGTCCGAGCGTCGTGAAATTGACCAGCACCCGTTCGATCACCTCGCGACTTGGGATTTCAACTGTCTTCCCGTCACTGGTGACCAGAACCACCGAGCGGGTATTCACTCCTTGGATGGTGCCGACGACGCCGTTGGTTTCGATCACATCGCCAGCAACCAAGGAACCCCGCAACTGGAGAATCAGGCCGCTGTTCAGATCGAGCATCAGCGGCTTTGCGATGATCATTGCAGCCCAGAATATGAGCACGAGGATCACGACCGGTCCAACACTGAAGCCGAATACTTCCAGGATCAAGCCCAACGCGAGGAGATAGATGGCCAGCGACACGAGCCGGCCGATGACGAGCCCGGCTGTTGCCGCCGGAGCTTCCAGGTGAGCGGTCACACGACGCGCCTGACGCCGTACCAACCAACTACAGAGGGCGGCAACGGCGATGACTCCAGCTCCGATCAGAAGCTCAGAGACGCCGATCTGACCCGCTGACCACCGGTCCAGGACCACCTGGATCTCAGAGCCGAGTTCGCTGAGCAGGTCGTCTGACCCCTGGGAGGTGGGTTCGGTGGTTTGAGCGAACAACGAGATGAACTGCACACCGAACCTCCAGCTGGGGCGAGCCAGTTCAGTAGACATGGCCGGTTTCGTCGCCGTCCTCACCCGAGATGGGCGATGCGGCGCGGGTATTCTCTCGTGGACCCTTGTGGGGTGATCGGCCTGGAGACAACCGACGGTTTCTTCATCGTTGTTCTTTTGCTCGGCGTCGTCGCTATCGCTGCTGCGGCCTTCGCCTTTCGACGCCGAGGACCGGCCAGAGCCGGCGGCAAGGCCGACAAGCCAACCGCATGGCGCACGCGAGCCTCCGATGTCTGCACGGTCGGCCGCGAGGTCATCGATCTCGCTTCCGAGCACGATCCACGCGAGCCCAGAATCGGGCTGACGATGCACGAGCTCGGCGTGCTCGAAACCAAGCTCGATCTGCTCGTGGGCCAGGTCAGGGATGTCCAGCCGATCGCCCCCACCATCGATGCTTCCTATCGCATGAGTCTGGTTGCCAACCACGCATCGTCGCTCAATGCGGTGGTTCGGACCGAACGTCGCGTTCGATTGTCATCCTTGGATTTGAGGGGTCAGCAGCTCGACACCATGGTTCTCGAGTTCGTTTCCGAACGGGCCGCGCTCGATGACGTGATCAGAGAGATGGCGAACGAGTTGGGATCAGCCAGATGACAACACCGGACAACAACGACGTTACGCATCCCGAAGACCGGAAGCCGCCGCTGCGCAAGCGGCTGGTTCGAACGGCTGTCATTGTTGCCGTCTTGGTCGTTGTTTTCGGGTGGCTACTCCCCCAGATCATCGACTACCAGCTCGTGTGGGACGCCCTGACCAGCCTCAGCGGTACAGACCTGTTGGTGCTGACACTGTTGTCGGTGCTGCGTGTTCCGACCGAAGCCTGGGTCTATCGAGCGATGTTGCCCGGGTTGCGGATCGGTCATGGCTCGGAGGCATACCTGTCGTCGAATGTTGCGGCCAATGTGATGCCACCCCCGGCTTCCTCGATCGTTCAGTACGCATACTTCAGAGCGGACGGATTCGACAGTCAAGCATCGATGACGGGAGCGGTCGGCAGTTTCGTCTTTCCGCAGGGCGCCCGGATCGCCCTGCCGATTGTTGCGTTCATCGTTCTGTTCGCGGCCGGTCAGGCTGACGGCGAAGCTTTGATCATCACGACAATCTCCGTGGTACTCGTTGGGGTCATCGCAGTGCTTCTCTGGCTCGTGGGCCGGAGCGAGACATCGGCTCGTTGGGTAGGGGCGAAGTTGGGTCAATTCGTTTCATGGGTGATGACCAAGTTCCACAAAGACCCGGTCGGCGACCTGGGTGATCAGGTCGTCGACTTCCGTGACAACGTCTTTGCGATCGTCCGGAACCGCTGGCCGATCGGTCTTGTCGCCGTCGTCCTCAACCTGGCGATCACCTACCTGATCTTGGTGGCCTCGCTTCGCGCCGTCGGGGTCGAACAAGCCCAATTGGGTCTAGTAGTCATCTTCGCCGCATTTGCGGTTTCGTTCTTCGCCGGTGTTGTCATCCCGATCACGGGCAGCGGACTAGGGGTTGTCGACGTCGTCATGATCTCGGCCCTCTCAGCCTCGGCAACGGGCGGAGTTGACCAGAACGTGATCGTTGCGGCCGTCGTCTTGTGGAGGCTCTTCTACGGGCTTCTGGCCTTCTTTCCCGGAGCTCTCACGCTCACGAGATTCAGCAAGCAGAACGCCGAGCTGCTCAAGGGCGCGTCGAGCGATTTCAGTGCGCACGATCCGATAGACCCGCCCGAAAAGGACCTCGAGAAGGATTCACGATGACAGCGACAACTACATCCCAATCGTCTTCGAAACAGCCGGCCTTCCAGCCGTGGATGTTCGCGAATGTGGCCGTCGGAGCAGGGTTCACCGCCTTCGTGGCACTTCTCGTCCCGCCGTACATCACCGAGGCGACAGGAAGCGCATCCGAGGCCGGTGTCGTGATGGCACTGATGAGCCTCGCAGCCGTCGCGGGTCCCGTGTTCGGCGGAATAGCCGACCGTTACAACGCCCACCGGTACGTGATGGTCGGAGGGCTGGTTGCGATGACGGTCGCCCTCGTCGCCTTCGGCGTGGCATCCGGTGACTCCGAGTTTGCAGTAATCGATGCTGTCATCATGGGACTCGGCGTCGCAGGTGTGAGTGCTGTTGCTCCCGTTTTCATCGTGAGCGCTGGCTTGTCGGAGGCACTCCAGGCTCGGAGACTCACCGCGTTCAGTGTCGCCTTTCCCGCCGGCCAGGTCGCGGGCGGAATGATGTTGGCGGCGGCCGCCCAAGCAGAATGGAGCTACAGCGCTCGGTTCTACCTCGGAGCCGTCGTTCTCGGGATCTCCACCGTGATCGTGTGGTTCACCTCTGCTGCCCCTACCGCGGCGATCGTGGTCGACGACTCACAACCTGGCGAGGCAGAAGCTGAGACCCAAGAAACGCGACGCACCGGACTCGGCGGAGTCATCTTCTCCCTGTTCGGTCTCTACCTGCTGGTGCTCGTTTTGTCATCGGTCGCCAACAACGGCATCAATTCCCAGATCGCCAACATCCTTCCCAACCTGTACGGCATTTCCGAAACCACGACCTCGAGCCTCATCTCACTGGCTGGCTTGCTCAACATCATCTTGTTCTTCGCCGCCGGGAAGGCGATGAAGAGCTACGGCGCGCTCGCCCCGTTCATCGCCGGCACCGTGATGCGATTCGGGGGCGCCCTCGGCATGGCTCTCCTGGGTCTGCTGACCAAGGCTCCCGTTCTGCTCGTCGCTGCTGCGATGCAGTTGCTCTATCAGGGTTCACCGTTCGCTCGCCTCCCCCAAAACGTCCTGGCTGTCCGATTTGCTCCGATTCCCTCCGGGCAGGCAAACGGTTGGGTCATCGCCGGCAGCGCAATGGGATCATTCATCGGCAGCCTGCTCGGCGGCTGGCTGGCCGACAAGGTCGGCTACAACGCAATCAACTGGATGGGTGCGGTTGCCGCTGGGCTCGGTGTCGCATTGCTGATCATTGTCATCGGACCGATGAACAAGCGTCGCTACGCCAATGCTGACGGCGACTCCACGACGGCTCAGGAGACCTGACATGCTCGGTCGTGAAATGACCGTTGCGCAGCTTGGAGGCTCAGCGGTCGTCGGTGTGTCGACCGGGCTGGTCGTCCTAGCAGTCGAACACCTCGTCGAGGACGTACTCCACGAAATCGACGAGGCTCCCCTTTGGGTCCCGGCGGCTGCCGTGGTCCTCGGTGCCCTCGTTACCGCCGCCCTGGTTCATTTCGTGGCCGGTGGCTCCAGCGCGAGCACCGAGGTATACGTCGAGGAGTTCCATGAGGAGGAAGCCACTCTCAATCCACGCCACGCTCCAGGGAGACTGGTCGCTGCATTCACGACCTTGGGCAGCGGGGCACCTCTCGGCATGGAAGGCCCGGCGGTCTACACCGGGTCCGCTGTCGCCACCATTCTTCGCCGTAGGGTTCCCGCATTGGGCGTCGGTGCACACAACACCTTGCTCGTGGCAGCTGCCGCCGCCGGCATCGCCGCAGTCTTCAAAGCGCCGGCAGCCGGAGCAATCTTTGCCCTCGAAGTTCCCTTTCGGGGCCGTCTCGCCGGCGAGCGAGTGCTGGCCGCCGTGATCGGATCCGCCACCGGATTCATGACGATGGCAGCACTCGACGGAGTCAAGAACGAACTCGAGGTTCCACTGGTCGAGCTGACCTATAGCCGTGCTGCCCTCGCGGTCGTGCTGGGTATGGTCGTCGGTGTGGCCGCGATCGGTGTGATCTGGCTCATCGAGCAGGCCGAACGTCTCACAACTCGGGGCTCGCCCGGGATCCGCGCGCTCGTCGCCGGTGGAGCTCTGGCTGGTCTGTACGCCATCGGACGCGGAATCGCCGGCGAGTCGCTGGCTCTTCAGTCCGGAAACAAGGTCATCGATTGGGCTGTCGGAGGCGACCACGCACTCTGGCTCTTGATCGCCGTCTTCGGTCTTCGCGCAGTAGGTCCGGCCGTCTCGATCGCCGGAGGCGGGGTCGGCGGGCTCTTCATTCCCCTGATGGCGGCCGGGGCGGTCGTGGGCCGGCTCTTCGCCGATGCCGCGAGCAGCGACGACCTGGCCCTGTACGTCACGATTGGTGCGGCAGCGATGCTAGGCGCAGGCTACGCCGTCCCGCTCACCGCCGTAGTGTTCGTAGCCGAATACACCGGCCAGGCAACGCTGATCATCCCCGGTCTCTTGGCGGTTGCGGTTGCCAGGTTGGTTGCCGGGGATCGATCGGTGAGCGCGGCACAATTGCGTTAGGCCGACATCGTTCGGCATTCACCACGAGAGAGCACCCATGCGAATCCGAAGAGAACAATTCCGCGGCACGAACCGGATGCGGCTCGCCATCACACTCGCTCTGTTTCTCGGGACTCTTTTCGCTCAGATTCCCGGTGCTGGGGCTGAAGACCTCGCCGACGTCGACCCCGAGGCTGCGCTCGAGCTGGCCGAGAAATATGTGCCGATCATGATGCTCAAGGCCCAGGAGGCTGCGTGTGACCCCAAAGGGGAACCGTACGGTCCGACCGCGGCCGACATCGTCCTCGACAATCCAGAGATCCTTTTGCGTCAAGTAGGCCCGGGTAATCCGGTGATCACGACCGGGCCCTCCGGGTCCGAACTGTTCGGGTTGAGCGAAGGGTTCTTCCTCGACTTCCCCGGAGGCGCGCTGGAGCCGGGTTGTATCTATGAGAAGGACTTCCAGAAGTACAGCGACGGAACTCCGGCAGTGGTGTACGCCCACATCGTCCAACAAGACGACCATCCGGACCAACTGGCCCTTCAGTATTGGTTCTACTGGTACTACAACGACTGGAACAACAAACACGAAGGAGACTGGGAAGGCATCCAACTGCTTTTCTCCGCTTCCAGCATCGAGGACGCGCTCGCCACTGAGCCAACCAGTATCGGGTATGCACAACACGAGGGGGGCGAGATCGCCGAGTGGGACTCGTCCAAACTCGAACGCGACGGCAGCCATCCGATGGTGTTCTCGTCAGCCGGTTCGCACGCCAGCTACTTCGGGTCGGCTGTGTACCTGGGCCGCAGCGGGAGCGAAGGTTTCGGCTGTGACAACACCGATGGGCCATCGAATCGGGTCGAGCCCGAGGTCGTCGTTCTGCCCGACTCGGTCACTGATCCAACCAGCTCCCTCGCCTGGCTGGGATTTGACGGTCGGTGGGGTGAGCGGCAAGGCGGTCCGTTCAATGGGCCGACAGGCCCCACGGCCAAAGGACGTTGGCTGGAGCCGATCGACTGGCACGAAGAACTGCGGCCAAGCAGCGTCGTGATCCCCGCCGGTGACTCGTTTGGCGCATCGGTGATATCCGGCTTCTGTGGCGTCGTCGAATGGGGTTCGGGCACGCTGATCTCCTTCACCACCTCGCCGTCCAAGGTGATCATCGGCTTCGGCCTGCTCTTCCTGATGATCTCATGGCTCACACGGCGCACCGACTGGACCCGCGTGGCACCGCTCCCGCTCAGGAGGCGTCGCCAATCCGGTCAGATCATCCGGGTGGCCGGTGCGGCGTACGCAACCGATACCCGTTCGCTCCTCACCTTCGGCCTCTTCTACCTTCCCGCCGCAATTGTGGGTTTGATCCTCACCAGCCTGGTCGCAATCGCTCCCGTCGTGAAGGACGTCCTGGGAGCGAGCCAAGGATCCACCGGCAGCGACCTCGTTCTGTCGCTGGTAGTCGGCGGGATACCGAACATCATCGCCCTGGTCTTCGTCAACGCCGGTGTCGCGGTCTACCTGGACCGAGCCAACTCGCCCGACCCGATTTCGGCCGGCGACGCTGCGAGACTCGCGTGGAGCAAACGGACGAGCCTCGGCTCAGGCCTCCTCCGAGCCAGCGCTGTTGTAGGTGTGCTTCTCCTCAGCGTCGTCGGCACGCCCATTGCGATATACCAACTGATCCGCTACCAGTTCATGCCCCACGCGATCATGCTCGAAGACCTCGATGGGAAATCCGGGCTTGCCCGAAGCTCTGACCTTGTCAGAGGTCGTTGGTTGCACACCACACTGTTCCTCCTGGCGTTCAATGGGTTGGTTCTCGCAGCAAGTCTCGCGGTGGGAATCCTGTTGCTCGTCGTGTTCAACCAGGTACCCCTGATCCTGTTCTCAACACTCATGACCCTGTTCGCCGCCTTGATCGCGCCGCTCTCGGCGTATGCCCTGACCCTGCTCTACGGTGACGCCATCGCCCAACAGACTGGTGCCGGTCGGGCGGATCGCGTGACCCTCGATCCACTTGTCGCAGACGCGATCGCCTGAACCAGCCCCGACGATCACCCAAACCGGGTGACGCACTTCCAGCGTTCTCATCCCTACTATCTGAAACACAGAGGGCGTTTCGATCTGGAAAAGGGAGAACACGATGATCATCGCAGCAGAGTTCGGGGTCGGCCAGGTGCTGTGGTCGCTCTTCTGGTTCTACCTGTTCATGATGTGGGTGATGCTGGTCTTCTTCATCTTCGCCGACATCATCGGCAACGACGAGATGGACGGCATGACCAAGGCACTCTGGGCGCTCGCCATCATCTTCCTCCCCTACCTCGGAGTACTGATGTACATCGTTGTCAACGGCAGATCAATGGGCGCACGGCAGAATCGGTACAGCCGGACCCTCTAGATGCTCCTCGAGTACGGAGTACTGTTCTTCCTGGCGATCCTCGCAGGAGGTTGGGCTATTCCGGCTGGACTGCTCTTTGGCCTCAGTGGCCTGGGTGTCTATCTGACCTGCTTCGCCGCCAGCTTCGTGACAACACTCCTCCTCCTGTATTTGGGCGAACGATTTCAAGACACCGCGCTTGACAGGTTCATCCCCGATGCAGAATCCAAAGTTGCCGACAGCTCCGCAGAACGGCTCCTCGACCGTTGGGGCGTTCCGGGGTTGGCGATCGTGGGCGGACTGATTCTGGGACCGACCATCACCGTCCTCGCAGCGCTGTTCTTTCAGGTGGACCGCAACCGATTCACGGTCTACTACCTCGGGTCGACGGCGGTCGTCTTTGCCCTGGTGACGGTGTTCTGGAGCCTGGTGATCTGAACGGGCTCACCCTTCACGGGTGAGCAACCCGGCGCGCGACACAGTTAGGCTTGGCCGTCGGGGCGAACGCGGATCGCGGTAGTCGGCCTATACGGGCCCAGTACCCACGAGAGGGAGTTATGACCGATAAAGATGTTCTGAGCACCACAGCTGACACGGACGTGGCGGCAGAGCTCGCACGCCTGGAAGCGGAGAACAAGGCGCTGCGGTCTCGGCTCTCGAGTGCGGCAAAAGAGGAGGCGCCACCTAACACAGGATGGCGGCGACGGTGGATCTCGATCACGTGTGCCGTTCTCGGCGCCATTCTGCTACCGGTGGCGGTACTCACCGTGTGGGCGCGGGACACTCTGCTGAACACCGACGATTATGTCGCAACCGTGGCCCCGCTGGTGGAAGACGAAAACATCCAGGAAGCGATCAGTTTCCGGGTCACCGAGGTCGTTGCCGAGGAAGCCGACTTCAAAGGCATCGCCGAAGCGGCGCTGCCACCCGAAGGCCAAGTTCTGGCAGGCCCAATCGAAGCTGGCGCAAAGACGGTCGTGACCAATGTCGTGCAGGGTCTCGTGGCAACCGATGCGTTCGGCCGGTTCTGGGAAGAAAGCAACCGGACAGCACATGCGAGCCTCGTCCCGCTCCTCACCGGCGAGGAGAACGACGCCGTATCAACCCAGGACGGTCGGATCGCACTGCTCGTAGGTCCTCTGGCCGCCCAGGCATTGGAGGGGGTTGACGACGAGCTGGGAACCGACCTGAGTTCGCAGATCCCGGCCGAGGCCCTCGAGGCTGAAGTTGTGCTCGTCGAGTCCGAAGACCTCGCTGAGGCCCAGGGTCTGGTACGTCTGTTCGACTCGCTCTCATGGATCTGGCTGATCCTCGCTCTGGCATTCCTCGCAGGCACTGTCTTCTTCGCTGAACGCCGCCGCTCCGGCGTACGACGGCTCGGATTTGCTGTGGCTGTTCCAATGGTGGTGACACTTCTCGCGTTCGCATTTGCACGTGATCAGTATCTGAACGGCCTCCCGGACGAGGTTCACAATCCCGACGCTGCCGCTGCTGTCTTCGACGTTCTCACGAACTATCTCAGGCGCGCTCTGCGGATGCTTCTCGTGGTCGGGTTGCTCATCCTGTTCGGGGCCTGGGTCGTCGGGCCATCCGACGCCGCCGCCAAGGTTCGAGGCGGCTGGGACACGCTGCTCGGACGTGCCAGCACCACAGGTTCAGATCGACCAGCCGGTCCGTTGGCGATCGCCGCCGCCACCCACGAACAGGGTCTGATGACCGGGGCTGCGGTTCTGGGTGCATTGACGCTGGTGGTCTGGACCAGGCCTACCGGTCTCGTTGTGCTCATGATCGTCGCCGTCACGTTGGCTGTTATGGCGGGCGTACGCATCTTGGCCGAGATCGCTCGCCGGTCAGAGGAAAATCTGGTCACTCGAGCGGTTGACGTCCGGGACAGCAACCCGTCGACCTGAGCGGTCTCGGACTCGCTCGACCGCTAGCCCGGCGACGGGTCCGAACGCTTCACCGTTCGAAAGCCGATGTGACTCATTCCGGTGTCGATCATCTGAGGACGTCGCGCCGCGGGACGGTAGCGCTGACAGTAGTTGTCGGCGCAAAGAAAAGACCCACCTTTCACGACCTTCCGCGGGATTGCGAACTGGGGTTGTGAGGGGTCATAGCTTGCGTCGATCGTCGGACCGCGGGGATTGGTCGGCACACAACAGGGCTTCTCGGCATCGGCGGGGTGATGATCGCCGTACCAATCGTCAGTCCACTCCCAGACGTTTCCCGCCATGTCGAACAGTCCGAAATCGTTCGGCGGGAACGAACCCACCGGTGCGGTGCCGGCGAAGCCGTCCGCTTCGCTGTTTCGATACGGAAAGTCACCCTGCCAGAAGTTCGCAAGATACTCACCGTTGGGCACCGGGTCTTCTCCCCAGATGAAGGGGCGGCCTTGGTGGCCTCCTCGGGCCGCGAATTCCCACTCGGCCTCGGATGGCAGTGACTCATCAGCCCACTCCGCAAACGCGACCGCGTCTTCGTGGGCGACATGAACCACAGGATGATCTGGCCGATCATCGACAGAACTTCGGGGTCCCTCGGGGTAGCGCCAACACGCTCCCGGGGTCCAGGTCCACCACAGGTTGATGTGACTCAGGTCGACCGGGCCGGGGGTCATCGTGAACACCAGAGACCCCGCCACGAGGTTCTCCAGAGGAGCTCCCGGAAAGTCCTTGGGATCGAGCGGCCGCTCAGCCACAGTCACGTATCCGGTCGCCTCAACGAACTCAGCGAACTCCGTAGTGGTCACCGTCGTCGACCGCATCCAGAACCCGTCGACCATCACCCTGTGGATCGGAGCTTCCTCGGGATAGTGCGACGCTGACCCCATGGCGAACTCACCGCCTGTGATCCATACGAACGGGTCGGTGTGGGTGCCTCGAGCTTTGCCGCCTGTGGGACTGTTCACGAACAGTGAACGCTAGTGCCGCATCGCTGGGCGGGCCAGCCAGTAGTCGCCTTCGGCCAAGATAACGGCTCGCATCTGTCCACCGTCGGCGAAAACCGGGTGGTCCCGCCACCCTGGGATATCGTCAGTCCTCGTGACTACCGTGCCCGAGCCGTCCAGCACACCGCCAGTACTGCCGATCGATCGACCATCAGCGTCAATGAAGATCTGGCGAGTGCTGGTGTTGGCACTTGCCCAGGCAGCCACCCTCCTTCTGCTCGATGCTGCAATGGGCAGCTTCCGCATCGACGGATTCGTGAACGCCATGGGAATGGTTGTCACGCTCGCCCTACTCAACGCAATCCTGTGGCCACTCATCATCCGAATCGCGCTGCCCATCATTCTCCTGACCGTCGGTCTGTTCACGTTTGTGCTCAACGGTGCGTTCTTGTGGGCCGCAGCCGAGATCGTCACCGGGGTCGAGCTGAGTTCGTTCTGGACCGCGATGGTGATCGCGTTTGCATTGACCGTGGTCAACATCGTCATAGGCGGCATGTTGAACATCGACGGCGACCACGCCTGGCGGGCCAGGGTGGTGAAGCGGATCGTTGGACGGGTTGAGCCGCCGAGCCACACCGGCGACCCCGGTTTCCTCTTCATTCAGATCGACGGTCTCGGCCACGATGTGCTCGAAGCCGCCATGGCCGATGGGCATGCCCCGTTCCTGGCCAGACTCGTTTCCGGTGGCACGCACCGGCTTCACGAGTGGGAATGCGATCTCTCGTCCCAGACCGGGGCAATGCAGGCTGGGATCTTGCTCGGTGACAACCACAACATGCCTGCCTTTCGGTGGTATGAAAAGGAATCCCGGAGGGTGATGGTCACCAACCGTCCCAAGGACGCAGCCGAAATCGAATCACGGCAGTCAACGGGTCAAGGACTCCTCGTTGACGGCGGCGCGTCGCGAGCAAACGTCTTCAGCGGCGACACGGCCGACACGATGTTCACGTTCAGCACTGCGAGCACGCAAGCTCTGGGAAAGAACCGGTTCCTCTATGTCATAGCCACGCCGTACAGCCTGTTCCGGATCATCGCACTGGCAATGGCCGACATCGTTCGCGAGCTGCGGGCCGCCCGCCGGGCCCGGCGCGACGGAGTTCAGCCCTACATTCCCAGAGGTGGGATCTACCCTCTGCTGAGGGCAGCCACCACGGTCGTGCTCGCCGAGATCACCTGGTCGACGCTCGTAGCCGACATCGCACGGGGTGTCCCGACCGCCTACGTGGACCTTGTCGGCTACGACGAGGTTGCCCATCACTCTGGGATCAGGGCACCCGATGCCCTTGACACGCTGCGCCGCACCGACGACCAGCTGGAACGGCTGCTCACCAGCTTGGAGGATGCCCCTCGCCCCTACTACCTGGTGGTTCTGGCTGACCACGGTCAAACCCAGGGAGCAACATTTGAACAGCGGTACGGCGAAACGCTGGACACGGTCGTGAAGCGTTTGGCCTCAGGAAGCGTGGCGGCTCCTGTTCTTGCCGAAGAGGCTTGGAACAACGTCAACGGGCTCCTCACCGATGCAGCCGCAGAAGACTCGAGAATCGGAAAGGCTGTTGAACGGGCTACCCGTCGCAAGACCGACGACGGCGAGGTTGTGGTCGGCCCTGCTACTGAAGTCGTTGTTGGAGACGACGATGTGATCGTTCTCGCATCCGGCAATCTGGGTTTGGTTTCGTTCGCCAAGATAGACGGCCGGGCCACCCGGCAGCAGATCGATGTTGCACACCCCAAGCTGATCGAGGGTATGCGACGTCATGAGGGGATCGGCTTCGTGATGGTTCGCGACGAGGTGGCGGGCGATGTCGTGCTCGGCCCGCGCGGGACACATCACCTGTTGGATGGCCGGATCGACGGGGAGGATCCCCTGGCGGTCTTCGGGCCAAACACCGCCGACCACCTCCGAAGGACAAGCAGCTTCGACAACTGCCCGGATCTCCTCGTGAACAGCTTCTACGATCCAGTAGCCGACGAGGGGGCAGCATTCGAGGGTCTCATCGGCTTCCACGGCGGCCTCGGCGGCAAACAAAGTCAACCATTCGTACTTGCCCCTTCCGGCCTCAGCCAACCTACAGAGCCACTGGTCGGTGCCCGATCAATCCATGAGATGTTCAAGGCATGGGTGGCCGAATCTCGAACCTAGGGCCACCCTGACAATTGGCTTCTCACTCGGCTTGTTTTCCGGTGACCGGCCACGAATTCGCAGGGTTCCGTTCGGTGGAGCACCGGACCACCTCACCGCCGAACAAGAGTATTTGGGCGCCGTAGTACAGCAGCACAAGACCCACAACCACACTGCTGGCCGCCCCGGCGAAACTCGTTGTCCCAATGACCTTCAGGTAGATTCCAAACCCCCAGGACAGCACTGCGAGACCGAACCAGCTCACCAAGGCTCCCGGCATCACATGACGCCACGGTGGGCGCGTGGCTCTGGTGGTATATCGATACAAGCAGGAGAGGGCGGCCACCGCGAGCACTGCGGGGATCAGAGAACCGGCAACTCGTAATGTTGCATCGATCAGAACAAAACGGGACAGCTCGGAGAACAGTCCGACAACGGCCTGGAAAACGACGAGTGCGGCCAAGATGATCCCCATCGCCACCGGAATCAGCATTCCGTACACGCGCTTGAGAATCGTGGTCCTCACGCCTGTCGCGAAGGGCACATCCCAGATCAGCTCCAGAGTGTCGCGCCAGGCTACGAACAGTATCGAACCGGTGTACGCCGCCACGATCATGCCTGCCACGGCGAACTGGGACGTCTTGGCCGAATCCCATGCTGAGGAGATCGCCTCCTCCAGTTGCAGCGCCAGGTCCTGACCAACAGCCTCAACCACACCTTCGGAGAACGTGCCTTCGGCCGCTTCCTCACCGACAAGGGTGGCGGCGATGAAGACCGAGGTCATCAGAGACGGAACCAGCGCAAACACGGCGTAGTAGGCAAGACCAGCCGACAACCTGCGGGCGCGATCGCGTCGGAATGCCTCCACGCTGGCGGCGAGCAGCTCTCCGGTGGACTTCAGCGGACGCCGGATCTGATCGAGCCCCGGGTTCGCCATGACTGCCCGATCCTAGAACGGTTTGTGCGGATCGCCAATCGAGACCACAGGCGAGTTCCGAGTGGCGACGTTCACGACGAACGGTGAACGTCGCCAGGAACGGTCAGCTGTTGATAACCCTGGACTTTGCAGCGGCGTACTCTTCGTCGCTGAGCTTTCCGCTGGAATGCAAGTCGGCCAGCGATGCAAGCTGGTCCGAGGCGCTCGCGGACCCTGCGGCAGATCGGATGTACTGCTGCACGGCAGCATCTTGTTCCTGGGCACGTTGGACATTCCGCTCGCCCATCGCGGAGCCGTTGACGATGAGGTACATGAAGATCCCGAGGTACGGCACGAAGATGATGAACGCAGCCCACAAGGCCTTGCTCATTCCTGACATTTCGCTTCGGATGATGTCTCCGAAGACCTGGAACACGAGCATGATCCAGATGAAGAACAGGAAGAACCAGAAGATCGACCACAACACTTGACCGACACCGAATTCAGCAGCAAACATTTTTACCTCCACGGTAGGCGGGCCACAGGTTAGCGACCCCTCTGAGTAGTGTAGAAGCTGCGCTCCGTGCCCACATCCTCCGCTGGCGATCCACGTGCGGAGGTCTGAGAGCCCGCTGAGACCATCGTCCGTTTCTATCGCAGGAGGTTTTTCGTGCTGCAGGCTCGCCGACCTGCGCATGCGGTACCTGGTCGACTGTGAAAGGATACGAAGCACCCACCAAACACCAGAGAGGTGTCCTCAGCCATGAACTCTGAACTCGTGCTTCTACATTTCGACTCCGCTGAAGCAGCTGAGCAGACACTGGCAACGGTTCGGTCCCTCGAGGCTCAAGGCTTCCTGGAGCTCGAGGACGCCGGGGTGATCACTCGCGCCGACGATGGCGCCGTCACCTTGACACCCAGGAGTGGTGACGCCGAATTTGCCAAGCCCACGGCTGGGGCTGTACTCGGTCTTGTTGCCGGAAGCATCGTCGGCATTCCGATCCTGGGTGCGATGGCGATCGGTGGCGTTGCGGCCAAGAAATCGGTGGAAGAACGGGTACGCGAGCTCGACACGCTCCTGTCGACGGTTGCCCAACGAGTGCAGGCCGGATCGACGGCTCTGGTGTTGGCGGTGGCGGCGTTGCCGGACCCCGAGACCGTGGCCGATCGGTTGTCGATACATCGCGACGACATGACCCGGGTCGACATTCCACCCGAGCTCCGCGCAGAAATCGACGCTCAGAAACCCACCGAGTAAGTCCTCACCTGCGTCCGCAGAGAAGATCAGAGATAGTCGCGTTCGGTCAGCCATCGAGTGGTGAAGAAGCCGTACACCGGCGGCAGATACGACGTAACCATCCTGTGAGTCAACGCAGCGGCGAACGCCGTCGACTCGGGGACCCCTACCAGCGTGAGGCCTGCGGTCAGTGCTGCTTCGCCGACCCCGATTCCGCCCGGAACGGGCATGAGGCCAACAAAAAGGCCGACCGCGCTGTTGACGAACACCGCTTCGCTGAAGGTCACCGACCCACCGAAGGCGCTCACCGATGCGCTGAGCGTCGCAGCGAAGAGCAATCGGCCGACCAGAGCACCACCGAGGATTCGCATGAGCCGCTCAGGATCGGTGATCGATTCTTTGACGTCTTCGAACGCCTCTAACACCGGCGGCAGAATCCGGTTGCGAAGTTTGGGTACCAACAGCGTGACCAGAACGCCGATCACGACGAGTACGACGACAAGAAGTATCAGGCGCAGGACGGGCCCGCTGTCGAAATCGTCCAGCGTGATGGATTCGCCGATGATCCGCCCCGCCAGAAGCAGGAGCAGGATGTCCATCGTCTTGGCCACGACGGTAAGAAGCGGTCCCTGGGCGACTGCGGATGCGGCCGGCACGCCAAGTTTGCGCATGTAACGGATGTTCATGGCGATGCTGCCGGCCTCGGATGGAACCGCCAGGGAAATGAACGCCAGCGAGTACCGGAACATGATCGTGGGCCCAAACGGTACGGGACGGCTGATCATCCCGGTGAGACTGACGTACTCGGTGAGGTTTGTCATCTGGGCAAGAACGAACGCCGTCACCACCCATGACCACCGGGCATCGGAGAACTCTTCGACGATCGTGTCGAACCCGATGTCGGCCAGCGAGCTGATGAGAGCCGACGCCGCAAACAGCGTGAGCACAATCATCGCCACGTTGCCCCAGCTCACTCGCTGTAGCTGTGCGAGTTCAGGGGTCGACTCGACCTTCAGGGCGCCGGCGAGAACCGATCGCAGCTCCTTGAGGTCGAGGTCGGCGGCCTTGACGTGGGCCTGGAGGTCGCTGGACAGTGCGGTGCGTTGCACCAACGGGAAGGCCTCCAGCAGCCGATCCTCACCGATGGCCGTCAGCGCCGCTGAGACGGCCCGTTCGGCGCCGGAGACGACGGCGGTGGTCACGAGCAGTTGAGCGATGTCGGCTGCAAGACTGGCCTGGGTTGGCGATGCCGTGGCACCGGAGAGGTCATCAAAAACCACTGTGTCACCGTTGATGTGCAAGCGGCTGGGGTCGATCTTGCGATGGGCGAGCCCCGCTCGGTGCAATTGGATCAGTGCCGCCCAACAGCCGGCCAGCGACCGTTGGTCCACAGTGGCTTCGGACAGCGCAGGTCCTTCTGGCCAGCTGGTCACCACGAACGCATCACCCTCACCACCCCGGCCCCATCCGATCAGGTCCCCCCCGGGAGCGTTGCGACGTTCAGCCTCCAACAGCATGAGGCTTTCGTGTTCTACCTGTTGGAGCCCGGTGGCGGTCAACGAGCGATCGAGGTCGGTGTACCACATCTTGCGCCAGAGTCTCGAGGCCAGTGCGGCGTCGCTGGCGTCCCGGCCATAGACCTTGACCAACGCGGACCTGTCCGATCCCAGCTGGGCCCGCATCAGCGTGGTCCCCACCGGCTGAGGATCGAGATAGCTCAGCGAGACCACATCGATGCCGCTTCGGGACAGCGCAGCGGCGACACGGTCTTTGCTCGGAATGCCCACCCCTGAACCAAACAACAATCGGACGATTGAAGCTGATCCAACACCCAACGCAACCCCACTCACGACCGCCGAGATCGTGCCGTAGCTCAACATGACGGCGGCGACGATCATGACCGCCAGCAGCCGCCGGCCAACCTTCCTCATCGGCAGCGACAAGTACGGCCCAGCCACCGAAACAAGCGCAAACGCAAGAGTCAGCCGCAAGACCGGAAAGGACTCTGCACCATCCCGCCCGGCGATCTCGGGAATCAACTCGGGCCACTGCCCTCCAACCAGCCACGAAAAGAGAATTGCCACGCCGAGCGATAGGCCAACCGCGTACACCATGTCTCGAGCGACAGCCCGGCGACCCTTGCCGAAGACGAAGATTGCAGCCAAGAGCCCGAACGAATACAGCGCTCCGAGCGCAAAGGAGAACGCCAGAGTTGCCGAGAGCCATCCCGGCAGCCGCTCGGAGAAGTAGTCGAGCACTCGGGCGTCGAAATCGCTGGGCGCACGGTGTGTCCAGCTGGCGAGTAGAACCACGACGACACACGTCGCAAGAACGAACCAGTCGGCTGGTCGCCGAGCCCTCGGGTCATCAGCCGGCGCGGCAAAGAAGAAGTTCCGTATCTCCGTGGGATCCCGAGCGTCAGCTGCCGTGGTCATTACAGGAACTGATGGTTGAGTTCGGATTGCACGACATCGGACCTCTTTCAGGCTCTTCGACAGAGTCTAGGGACCGAGACAGGGGGTCCCGATGAA
>JBLYYW010000358.1:0-18366 GCA_048550155.1 Acidimicrobiales bacterium
ACAACCGACTTCGATGGCCTCGACTGGTCTGGACCAGCCGACATCGCCCTCGTCCAGCGCGGCGCCTGCTTCTTCTCCACCAAGGCCGTCAACGCCGAGGCCGCCGGCGCCGAAGCCATCATCATCTTCAACCAAGGCACGCCGGGTCGTGAAGGTCCGGTCAGCGGAAACGCCGCCGGGCTGCCCGACGGCTCGCCGTCGAACATCGGCATCCCAATGGTTGGTGCCGCATTCAATGCGGGTGTCGCGCTTTCGGCTGATGGTTCCACTGCCAGGGTCGCAATCGCTCCGCCAGTGGAGACCACCCAGTACAACGTCATTGCGGAGCTCGCGGGCAAGAACGACGACAATGTTGTGATGGCTGGTGCCCACCTTGACTCGGTCCCTCGAGGCCCTGGAGTCCAGGACAACGGTTCGGGAAGCGCCGCGATCCTCGAGACCGCGGTTCAGATGGCAAAAGTACGCCCTGAGAACACGGTGCGCTTCGCCTGGTGGGGGGCCGAGGAATCCGGTCTGGTCGGCTCGACCGCCTATGTCAACAGCCTGAGCCAGGAAGAACTCGATCGGATCGCTCTCTACCTGAACTTTGACATGATCGGTTCACCGAACTTCGTGTATTTCATCTACGACGGTGACGACTCCGACGGCGTCGGCGCGGGACCTGGACCGGAAGGTTCGGCTCAGATCGAGAGTTTCTTCGAGGATTTCTATGGAGCTCGGAGCCTTCCATATCTGGGCACGGACTTCTCAGGTCGTTCCGACTACGGGCCGTTCATCGCCGTCGGCATCCCTGCCGGTGGATTGTTCACCGGTGCCGAGGGGATCAAGACCGAGGAGCAAGCTTCGACCTGGGGTGGGACAGCGGGCGATCAGTACGACCCTTGCTACCACCTGGCATGTGACACGTTCGACAACGTCAGTCTGGAAGCACTCGATGTCAACTCTGACGCCGTTGCTGCGTCAGTCCTCAGTTTCGGCATGAACACCGAGGTCGTGAACGGGGTGAAGGGCAAAGGAAACTTCCGGGTGCAGAACCAGAGCTTCGGCGAGAACAGCTGACACATCTCCGATGTAGTGGCGGAGGGCCCGGTCTTCGGCACCGGGCCCTCTGCTTGCGTGCGCAGCAAGAGTTCGCCCTCAGCAGTGCACCTGCGGGATGCCACCTTGTTGTTCCACCTATTGCCGCGCCGCATAACGCCACAGCGCGTCGAGCGCAGCGATCGCCCGTCCGGCTGAGGCGTAGCAGAGCCTGCCCGAGGCACGAACCGCTGCGGGACCCGGATTGTCAGGATTTGACAGGCCGAGCTCGGTGGCGACCAACACCGGCTTGCCAGATGCCTCCGAGGCTTCTGCGGCGGCGGTGGCGAATCGAGCGTCTTGCCGCTCGTGGTACTCCACAATCCGTTCGAGCCCGTGATCTGGATAGAAGCCGCCGCGGCGGAACGCTGCGGCCTGGTTGGCCTGAATCCCCATACCGAGGTAGAGCAACGCGTCCACGGCCTCGTGGCCCGCAACCAAATGCAGGAGCGTCGGGATCGTGTCTCGAGTCTCGCCACCGGCCAGATCGATCGGGTTGGATTTGCTCCACCGGGGCGGAAGGTGATCATCGATCGCGGCCTTCAGATCATCAGGTAGCTCGAGCAACTCCAGGCCGCTCCTCGCTACTGCGTCAGCGGCTACCACCCCCCATCCACCGGCTGCGGTCATGATCGCAATCCGGTTGCCCTTCGGGAGCGGCTGGGTGGCAAACGTGGCTGCGAAGTCAAACGCTTGCTCTGGATCTACGGCACGGATCGCGCCTGCGGAACGGAGCGCACCGTCGAATACGCGGTCGTTGCTGGCCAAGGAACCGGTGTGGGAGGCAGCGGCCTGAGCGCCCCCGTCGGTCGCTCCTCCCTTGACCACCACGACCGCCAGCTTGGAAGTGATCTGTGACAGTCGATCAGCGAAGCTGCGCCCATCGGCCAAGCCTTCTACATACGCCAGAGCGACAGAAGTGTGCGGGTCATCGGCGTAGTAGTCGAGATAGTCGATCACACCGAGCATCGCCGCATTGCCAGCGCTCACCGCCCGCGAGACACCGACGCCGCTGGCGTTTGCCAGGTTCATGAACGACGAGACGAGGTTGCCGCTCTGGCTTGCGATCCCGATCCGTCCGGCAGGCGGATAGGGCGCCACGATCTGGGCGCAGAGGGACGACGGTGTGCTCACGATGCCCTGTCCGTTCGGTCCGGCGATGACGATTCCCAGTTCGGTCGCAACGTCGATCAGCTCTCGCTGGAGTCGTTCGCCGGCCTCGTCAGCTTCCGCATAGCCAGCTGAGGTGATGAACGCTGCCTTCACGCCCCTCCGGGCGCACGCCCGAAGAATGTCGGGGTTTGCACCGGCCGGGGTGCAGAGGACTACGAGGTCATAGCTCTCACCGGCTGGTAGATCGTCCACTGTTGGAACGGTCGCCACACCGAGGATCTCGGCTGCATCTCGGTTGGTGGCACCAACCGCTCCAGCAAAGCCGTTGGCAACGATGTTGTGAAGCGCAACGAATCCGAACTTCCCGGGGTGGCTCGACGCCCCGGCGACGATGACGCCGCGTGGGTCGAAAAGCGGCGAGAGATCAACCGCCGAGTGCGGTGCCGTGCTGAAGGGAGTGCCGGGATGATCACGCAATTCCACCAGTGCATCAACCGCAACCGGGCGACCCTGGTCGATCAGCACCGGGTTCAGATCGATCGACAGCACATCGCGTTCGACCGCCGCGTTACCGAGCGCTACGAGGAGTTCGGTCAGGGCGTCACGGTCGACGGCGGGTTCGCCTCGGAACTCTCCGAGAAGGGCGGGCAAACCGAAGGCGTCAATCATCTCCGCCGCAGTCACTTCGTTGAGTGGGGCAAGCCGAATCTGAGCTTCATCGATCGCTTCAGCCAATACTCCCCCGACACCAAAGAGCACACAGGGACCGAACTGTTCGTCAACGGTGACGCCGGCGATGAATTCCCTGATCGTCGATAACATCGGAGCGATGAGCACGCTCACCTGGCCGTCCTCGGCCCGTGCTGCGCCGAACAGTTCTGCCGCCGCAGTCGTCACGTCGTGGGGGTTTCGCAATCCCAACCGCACGAGCCCCCGTTCGGTTTTGTGGGCGATCGATTCGCCGTTCAGCTTGGCGACCACCGGATATCCGATGCTGTCCGCCGCCTCCCCCGCTTCCGCCGCAGTCCCAACGTTGTGTTCGGTGGGGAAGGCCACGCCGTGGGCTGCGAGGCGCTTCTTGGATTCGAGTTCGGAGAGCGTCGTCATCGTCGTAGAACGCTACCGGCCCGACCCGGTCCGAATCGAATGCGTGCCGACCCGCTGCTGGTGGGAACTTGTGCGGCGTCTACCCTTGTGACGGTGGCTGAGCCGTCGACCCGCGACCAAATCCTCGTGGAGGCACGTCACTGCTTCGCTGCTCAGGGATTCGAGGGGACCTCACTCAACGACATCGCGGCCGGCGTGGGCATCCGCCGACCGAGTCTGCTGCACCATTTCAATTCCAAAGAGGCGATCTACCGGCAGATCCTCTCCGACGCGCTGGCCGAATGGGGAGACCAAATCGAGAGCTCCCGCAACGCCGACGCCGACGGATGGGAGTTGGTCGACTCGATCGTCGAGACCAGCTTCAAGTTCTTTGTTGCCAACCCCGAAATCATCGTGATGGTGAGGCGCGAAGCCATGACCGACCAGAGTCCGTTGGGCTTCAACCTGGGCGTCGCGCTTCGGCCCTACTTCCGGCGAGCTGTCAACTTTTTCCAGCGCCAGATGGACGCCGGAGTGTTCCGCCGCCACGATCCGGAGAACTTGGTGCTCACCGGGTACGGGGCACTCCTCACCTACTTCTCCGACCACGCAATGCTCAAGGGGTTGGTGACCGAGGACCCGTTTTCCGACGCATCGCTTCAGGCCCGATTCGATCACATGAAGAACTTCATCAGAGCCGCTCTCGAACCGGTCGACTGACCGATGCGCAACTTTGCCGCCGGCCACTCCGAGCACCCGGTGACGATCGAGGCGGCAGCAGAGGTTCTGGCCGACCTGAGCGAACGCTTACAGGGAGACCCCGAACTCGCCGTCATTTTCGCGGCCGGTTCCCATCGTCAGGGAATGGCCGATGTGTCCAACGGTCTTCGTGAGCTGGTCGGGGTGAAGACCGTCATAGGGGTATCGGCCAGCGGTGTCGTCAGCGGCGGCCGTGAAGTTGAATCGGCGCCCGGACTGAGCGTCTGGGTGGGTGACACCGGGCCGGCGCGACCCATACGGCTCGAAGCGATCGATTCGGGGCGCACGATCCTTGGGCTTCCGGGAGAGCTCGAACCCGGGTCGGTGCTTGTCTTGCTGGCAGATCCATTCAGCTTCCCGGTGGACACCCTGCTCGAGGCGATCGACGCAGAGTCGACCGGCATCAAGGTCGTCGGCGGGCTTGCATCGGCTGGCCGGTCACCCAACGGCAATGAGCTGGTGCTCAACGGTTCGGTCCACACCGATGGAGCGGTGGGAGTGGTGCTGGAGCCGGGCCGAGCACGGCCACTGGTCAGCCACGGGTGCCGTCCGATCGGTCAACCGTGGGTCATCACCGACGGTTCGGGCCAGATGATCCGACAGCTCGGCGGCCGGACGGCGCTGGACCGGCTGCAGCCCATCATCGATTCACTCTCCCGCGAAGACCGGGCCCTGGCTGCAAAGGGCTTGTTCGTCGGCATCGTGGCCAACGAGCAGGTCGAGACCTTCGAGCAGGGCGACTTCCTGATCCGATCCCTGCTGGGCGTGGACCGCCCAAGCGGCGCGTTGGCCCTCGGAGGCCGGATCAAGGTTGGGCAAACCGTCCAGTTCCATGTGAGGGACCCAGCCGCGGCAACCCAGAACATGTACGACCAGCTCACACAGGTGCACCCCGAGGTCCAGGGTTCGCTGCTCTTCACCTGCACGGGTCGGGGGACGAACATGTTCACCGAACCCCACCATGACGCCCAGATCATCTCCGACGTTTTCGCCGATGTTGCAAACGCCGGGATGTTCTGCGCGGGAGAAATCGGACCGGTCGGCGAGAGGAACGCCGTCCACGGCTTCACCGCCACGATGCTGCTTTTCTGAGTGGCCCACGGTCAGCTACCGCGCCACCAACTCGCCCACCGATAGGGTTTTGCCGTGACCGCACCACAGATCTCACTCGATGAAGCCTGGGAGACGCTCTCAGAGAACCCCGACGCCGTCTTGATCGACGTCCGCACCACGGCCGAGTGGTCATTTGTCGGAATACCTGACCTCACTCCACTCGGAAAGAACGTTCGCACCGTCGAGTGGACCACGTTCCCATCGGGCCAGCCGAATCCTCAATTTCTCGAACAAGCAACCGAGGGCCTCGCCCCCGACCAACCCCTGCTCATGTTGTGTCGCTCCGGTGGCAGGTCGAACGCAGCTGCGCAACTGCTGAACGCCAGCGGGTTCACCGCGCTGAACGTCAGCGCTGGATTCGAAGGTGATCTCGACCCTGACGGGCACCGGCACGGTGGTTGGAAAGACGAGCTCCCGTGGCGTCAGAGCTGACCGCGTGGGCCGAGCAGACCCAGCTTGTCCGAGGTGGGCTGACCCGCTCCGCCTTCGACGAGACTTCAGAAGCTCTCTACCTCACCTCGGGCTATGTGTACGGTTCGGCTGAAGAAGCCGAGTCAGCCTTCAAGGGCGAACACGATCGCTACATCTACAGCCGCTACGGAAATCCCACCGTGTCGATGTTCCAAGACCGCCTCCGGATTCTCGAAGGAGCCGAGGCGTGCCTGGCTACGGCCAGCGGAATGGCGGCCGTATTCGCGGCTCTCGCCTCGACGGTAGGCTCCGGAGACCGTGTGGTCGCTTCGAGAGCCCTGTTCGGATCGTGCCATGTGATCCTCACCGAGATCCTGCCCCGATTGGGTGTTGAGACCGAGTTGATCGACGGGGTCTCCTTGGAGGAATGGGAGCGAGCTCTAGCCGGCGGAGCCAAAGTGGTCTTCCTAGAAACTCCATCAAATCCGGGTCTTGAGATCATCGATCTCGCCGCAGTGTGCGACCTGGCTCATGCCGCAGGGGCATTGGTCGTTGTCGACAACATCTTCGCCAGCCCCGTACTGCAGAAACCGCTTCAGTTCGGCGCCGACGTTGTTGTGTACTCCGCCACCAAGCACATCGATGGACAGGGCCGGACGTTGGGCGGCGCAGTCCTGGGGAGCGAAGACTACGTTTCGAACACCCTGATGCCGTTTCTTCGCCATACCGGGCCGAGTCTCAGCCCGTTCAACGCCTGGGTCCTCGTCAAGGGACTGGAGACGCTGGCCCTTCGTGTCGACGCCATGTGCACGAGCGCGGAATCGTTGGCCGGCTCACTGAGCGACCACCCCGCGCTCACGTCGATGCGGTATCCCGGACACGCGACACATCCGCAATTCGATCTGGCTGCAAGCCAGATGAAGCGAGGTGGAACCATCCTTACGGTCACGGTCGTTGGTCGCGACGACGAAGCAAAACATAATGCGTTCACGGTGATGAACGAACTCTCACTGTGGGATATCTCGAACAACATCGGGGATGCCAAGAGCCTGGTGACCCACCCAGCAACAACCACTCATCGCCGACTGTCGAGCGAGGCACGCGAAGCGGTTGGGATCACAGATGGGATGATCCGGCTGTCGGTCGGTCTCGAGGATGTCGAGGACTTGGAGCACGACCTCATTCGGGCACTCGACCTACTCCGCTAGCCGAGGGCGCCATATGGTTGGCGCCATGAGCGAACCAGCATCTCTCCCGTACCGCCTTCTCACCGGCAAAGACGACCAAGAGTTCTGCGAGCGCGTCAGCGACGCACTCGCCGATGGCTTTGTCCTGTATGGATCTCCGTCCATCACCAGATCAGACCACCAGAACTACGTCTGCCAAGCAGTCGTGCGGCCCTGAGGGCGATCCACCGTGGAAATCATCGCTGCAGTGTTCGCCGACGACATACAACTCCGGCCGGTACCAGGTCCGGCCACCCAGATCGATCTGACCGGTATCCAGTTCTCTGCCCCGGCGCCCGGTCCTCTGCCGGTGACCGTCGGACCCCACCTCATGGTGTTGGTGTGGTGCCCACCTGATCACAGCGGATTCGGAGCCCTGGAAGTCTTGTTTGTTCGGGACGGAGAGTCTGAGCCCGTCGCCCGAAACGCACAACCACTTCAGATCGAACCGGGGAAGTTCAACTACCGCCTCGTGCGGGCCGAGATCCCGTTCGCCGAGTACGGGACGGTTGTCGCCGAGTGCCGAATCGATTCCGGGCCCGCAACGAGAGTCCCGTACTCGCTGCTTCCGCCCGTGGACTGACACGCGGGGTTCTTGCTCAGGGCGGAACATCGTTCGGGATACGCTGGCGTGGTGAGCGCAACCGAACTCGAATCGCTGGGCATCAACGTCATTCGTGGGATTTCGATGGACGGGCCAGCCACCGCCAACTCCGGTCATCAGGGAACCGCCATGGCGCTGGCGCCACTGGCCCATGTCCTCTGGACCCGGATCATGCGCTACGACCCGGCTCGCCCGAACTGGCCCGATCGAGACCGGTTCGTGTTGTCGAATGGCCATACGTCGATCCTGCAGTACGCCATGCTGCATCTCACCGGCTACGACCTGAGCCTCGACGATCTCCAGCAGTTCCGTCAGTGGGAGTCCAGGACCCCTGGGCATCCCGAAGCCGGCCACACCGACGGGATCGAGGTGACCACCGGTCCGCTCGGCCAGGGTTTCGCGAACGCCGTCGGCATGGCGGTTGCGGAGCGACATCTGCGGGCCACGTTCGGAGCCGACGTGATGAACCATCACACGTACGTCATCATGGGCGACGGGTGCCTCTCCGAAGGTGTGAGCCACGAAGCGGCCAGCTTGGCCGGGCACCAACGCCTCGGCAACCTCATCGCGATCTACGACGACAACCACATCACGATCGACGGCGACACCGAGCTCGCACTCTCAGATGATGCGGCCAAGCGTTTCGAGGCCTACGGGTGGCATGTGATCGATATCGGAGAGGCCGGCGAGGATCTCGATGCCATTGAGAGCGCCATCAGCGAAGCCCAAGCCGAAACCGAGCGACCCTCCCTGGTGATCATTCGAACCCACATCGGCTATCCCTCACCGACGCTCACAGACCATCACACCGCCCACGGGCTGGCCTTCGGTGCGGAAGAAATCGCTGCGACAAAGGAGGTTTTGGGACTTCCGAACGAACCGTTCTACATCCCCGAAGAAGTCAAGGACTTCTACACCGCTTCAGGTTCGGCCGGAGCGGCGATGTCGGCCGAGTGGGATGAGCGGGTAGCCGCGTCCGACATCGACAGGGCCGCTTGGGAAGCCTGCTGGTCCGAGACCGGACTCCCGGGGTGGGATACCGACCTGCCCAAATTCGAAGCCGGATCATCAATTGCGACACGTAAGGCGTCGCAGGCCGTCCTCGACGCCATCGCACCCGGTTTCCCCGGACTGATCGGCGGTGCGGCAGACCTCACCGGCAACACCGGGACCGCTCTCAAAGGGCTGGGGGTGCACACCGCCATCGACCCTGGAGGCAAGCAGATCTACTTCGGGGTTCGGGAGCACGCGATGGGCGCGGCGCTCGTCGGCTTGGCCAGGCACGGCGGTTTGGTTCCCTTCGGTGGCACGTTCGAGGTGTTTGCCGACTACATGCGGCCGGCGATCCGGCTTGCGGCCCTGAGCCACTCCAAGGCGATTTTCGTGTTCTCGCACGACTCGGTCGGCGTTGGAGAGGATGGACCGACCCACCAGCCGGTCGAGCAGACGATGAGTCTGCGAGCAATCCCTGGATTGAACGTCATTCGACCCGGCGACGCCACCGAATCGGTGGGTGCGTGGCTGGCGGCGCTCGCCACCGATGGACCGACTGTGTTGGTCTTCTCCCGGCAAGGGGTACCGGTGCAACCCACCACATCGGTCGCCGATGTCGCCAAAGGGGCGTACGCACTCAACGACGTTGCATCGCCCGATGCAATCATCATCGGAACCGGTTCCGAGCTCTCCGTTGCCGTCGAGGCCGCAGGGATGGTCGATGCCGCCGTACGCGTGGTCTCGATGCCATGCTGGGAACTGTTCGAAGCCCAGGAGTCCGCCTACCGACAGTCACTTCTACCGAAGGGTGTACCCACGGTCTCGGTTGAAGCAGGGGTGACTCTCGGTTGGCACAAGTACGCCGACGATGTGGTCGGAATCGACCGCTTCGGAGCCTCGGCCCCCGGGTCCACCGTGATGACCGAACTCGGGATCACCCCGACCGCGGTCGCCGCCAAAGTACAGTCCCTCCTCTGACCCAACTGGCCGCCCTGGTTATCGCCTCGGTCCCTTCTGGCCGCCACAACTCTCGGCCAGCGACATTTGGGGCGGCCAGAACGTTCGGGAGCGACAACTGTGGCGGCCACATCACGCCGCTCGCCGGTCTCGTCTCCGCCGCTCTACGATCTCCTTGACCTCGAGCAGAACCCGCATCCGAGCCCGTCGGAACTCGCGCGATCCGATTCGAACGACGAACTTGCCATGGGCGGCGGCCAGGCGGTCGCGCTGTCGATCATTGTCGTGAGCTTGGGTCACCTGTCGGAAGCCACGCCCATCTGCCTCGATGATCGTGTCTCCTCCAAGTTCGTCGTGCCAGTCCACGGTCCCCCTGATGCCGTCATACCATTCGGGCCGATACTGACGGGAGAGCCCGACCAGGTTGACCTCAGCGAATCCCGATGCGACATCGACCTCGAGCATGGATTCGGGGTACGGCTGATCGTCCAGCATCCTCGCCACCATTCTCCGAAACGCAAGCACGCCCTGGACCCCTCTCCGCTGACGTTCATCGATCATCGCCATCAGAAGTTCGGGTGTGGTGACCCCCGTGGTGAGCGCCACCTCCACGAGGTGGCGCATCTTCTCCTTCCATACGAAGGGCGCAATGTCACACAGGGTCCGAGCGCCACTGGTGACCGGTAGATTCCTGACCTGCACGATGTGATCGACTGGAAGGCTCCTTGTCTCATGGAAGATGAGACCGTCGATCGAAGGTGCCCTGCCGTGGGGCACCACGAAGCGACGTCCGTGTGGTTGAAGTGGCAGCCCGTGCAGATGGGCTGCAGTTGAACGAGCCACTGCCCCGTCGGGGAAGCTCGCCGCAGCGGCATGAAAGATGGACTCGTCGGTCATAAGCGGAGCCACCAGGTACACCCCTTTTCGGAAACAGATCAACATCCCAGATCGCTTGCGCCTGGCCACGGCCGACCCATCGAAGCCCAGATTCCGGAGTTCCGGGGTGGTGACCACTGCGTGCCTCCTCGCCGCCAAGGCGAAGAGTGCGATATCTCGTTTCAACATTTCTTGTATATACGTCTATTTACGCCCTTTTGCTACATTTCCAAACGCGCGATTGGTGAACCGGCCGCCCTGGTTATCGCTTCAATCCCTTCTGGCCGCCACAACTCTCGGCCAGCGACAACTGTGGCGGCCAGAAGGGTTGGGAGCGACAATTGTGGCGGCCGGAACGGTTGGGAACCTCGGAGTGTTGGATGACCCGCGGGCTAGGATTCGGTATGGGCCGAATTCATGACCTGCACACCGACCACGGGCAGAGCCCATGGCTCGACAACCTGCGGCGCGGCTGGTTGCACGGGGGCGAAATGCAGCGCTGGATAGATCGCGGCGTGCGCGGTCTCACCAGCAACCCGTCCATCTTCGCCAAGGCCATGACCGACACCGACGAGTACGACGCCGATCTGCGACGTCTGGTGAGCGAAGGAAAGAGCGTCACCGAGGCCTACTGGGACCTCGTGGTTGACGACATCAACGCAGCAACCGCACTTCTCAAGCCGGTCTTCGACTCGTCTGGGGGCGAGGATGGATACGTGTCGGTGGAGGTCTCACCGACACTGGCCAACGACACCGGGATGACAATCGAGGCCGCACGGGAGCTGGACGGCCGACTCCAATCCCCAAACCTCTACATCAAGGTTCCCGCGACGCTCGAAGGGATCCCTGCGATCGAGAAACTGATTGGTGAGGGGGTGAGCATCAACGTCACGCTGATCTTCGGTTTGGATCGGTACGCAGAGGTCATGGAGGCCTACATCACGGGACTCGAGAAATATGCAACAGCACATCCCGACGCTGGCTTGGGCAGCATCTCTTCTGTTGCGTCGTTCTTCATCTCCCGTGTCGACGTAGAAGTCGATCGCCGCCTCGACGAAATCGGAACCGACCAGGCAAACGCTCTGCTCGGCACCGCGGCGATCGCAAACGCCAAGCTCGCCTACCAAATGTTCGAAAAGACCTTCAGCGGCCCACGCTGGGATGCGCTCGCTGACCGAGGCGCCCGCCTCCAGCGGCCGCTATGGGCCAGCACGTCCACCAAGAATCCGAAGTACCCGGACACCCTGTACGTGGATGAACTGATCGGGCCCGACACGGTGAACACGCTGCCCGACTCCACGCTCAATGCGTTCGACGATCATGGCACCGTGGCCCGCACCATCGATGCCGACATGGCCTCTGCACACAAGGTTGTCGAGGGACTCAGCGGTCTGGGAATCGACCTCGCAGAGGTGGCCACCAAACTCGAGGTCGAAGGCGTCGGCAGTTTCGCCAAGTCTTTTGAAGAGGTTCTTGCGACACTCGGCACCCGAGCCGACGAGGTCGCCTGACCGAGCCGGACCAGCGAGCGGCCGAGGCCGCCTACAACGTCCGTTCGTGTGTATTCACTGTTCCGCCAGCGCCGCTCCCTGTGGCCTTGAGTGCCCGGATGATCCCGACAAGATTGTCATCCCGAAGCCGTTCCAGCTGCCGGATCGTCATGTGCCCCGATTGCTCGTCTGACTGTCCGGCGATCAGGTCAACCAGCTCATCGTTGAACTCGGGAACGTCGGTCAGCTTGGTCCAGGGCCACTTCAGAGCAGGACCGAACTGGGCCATGAAATGTTTCATCCCGGCCTCACCACCGGCTACTCGATAGGTTTCGAACATCCCCATCTGCGCCCAGCGGAGTCCGAAGCCGAATCGAATCGCATCGTCGAGCTCTTCGGTGGTGCAGATGCCGTCTTTGACCAACCAAAGCCCTTCCCGCCACACCGCCTCCAGCAGCCGGTCGGCAATATGGGCGTCAATCTCTTTGCGGACCACGAGCGGCTTCATCCCGATGGTTTCCAGCAGCTGACAGGCTCGATCTACCAATCCTCGATCGGTCTTGGGCGAAGGCACCACCTCGACCAACGGCAACAGATACACCGGATTGAAGGGATGTGCCACCATGATTTGTTGCGGACGGAGCGCGTCCGCAACCAGTTCGGACGGTTTGAAGCCCGACGTCGATGACCCGAGAATCGAGTGGGGATCTGCCCACTCCTGGATCTCGCGGTGGATGTCCTGTTTGAGTTCGAGACGTTCGGGCACCGATTCCTGGATCCAGACGGCGCGTTGGAGGGCCCGTTCCATCTCGTCATGGAAATGCAGGTGACCTTCGGGCGGCAGGCTCCGGTCGTACAGGGCGGGCAAGGACCGTCGGGCATTGGCCAAAACCTCGGAAATCTTTCGTTCGGCGTCGGGGTCCGGATCGAAGACCGCCACGTCCCAGCCATTGAGAAGGAACCGTGCCGCCCAACCACCGCCGATGACCCCACCGCCAACGATGGCTGCCTTGAGATGGCTCACGAAGCGACCGGCGCCCGCTTCACCAGACCCAGCCTTGTTCTCACCTCAGCAGGGCCCAGAATCTTGGCTCCCATACCCTCGATGACCCCGACCGCCCGATCGACCAGTTGAGCGTTGGTTGCGAGAACGCCGCGCTCGAGAAACAGGTTGTCCTCCAGACCGACGCGCACGTTACCCCCAGCGAGCACCGCGGCCGCCACGTAGGGCATCTGGTCCCGACCCAGGGAGAACGCCGACCACGTCCAACCGTCGGGGATGTTGTTCACCATCGCCATGAACGTGTTCATGTCGTTGGGGGCTCCCCACGGAACCCCCATACACAGCTGCACCAGCGCCGGCGCGTCAAGAACCCCTTCGTTGACGAGCTGCTTCGCAAACCACAGATGGCCGGTGTCGAATGCCTCGATCTCGGGTTTGACGCCCAGATCGGTCATCATCTGACCCATCGCACGAAGCATGCCCGGGGTGTTGGTCATCACGTAGTCGGCTTCGGCGAAGTTCATCGTCCCGCAGTCGAGGGTGACGATTTCCGGGACACACTGGACCGCGTGTTCCATGCGGTCGGCGGCGCTGCCCATGTCGGTCCCGACCGTGTCGAGAGGCAGTGGGCGGTCCGCCGGCCCGAACACGAGGTCGCCACCCATACCGGCGGTGAGGTTCAGAACCACGTCAACATCGGACGCACGAATTCGATCGGTCACCTCTCGGTACAGGTCGACCGCTCTGGACGGAGCTCCGGTCTCTGGATCGCGGACGTGGCAGTGAACTATGGCGGCGCCGGCCTTGGCCGCATCGATCGCACTTTCCGCAATCTGTTCGGGGCTTCGTGGCACGTTGGGTGACTTGTCTTGTGTGCCACCAGAACCGGTGATTGCACACGTGATGAAGACTTCGCGGTTCATGGAAAGCGGCATGGCCGCATTGTGACACCGCGCCCAGCAGATTTCATCCCAAGCGGGCGATTCCGGGCTTTGGTCTCGTACCCGACCATCGAGAACAATGTGGAGGTGAGCAATGCCGACCTGATCTCGCCCGAAGCCGAAGCCAAGAAGGTCAACGATGCGCTCGCCGATCTCCTTCGCAATCACGACCCTCAAACGATGTCCTACGCAGAGTTTCGAGGGCATCAGTATGACTACGGACTGGCGTGGGTTCACTTCTCGGAGGGGCGGGGTGGCCTGGGGGTTCGACCCCAGCTCCAAAAAGATGTCGAATCGGCACTGCGCGCTGCCGGAGCGCCTGCGGCCAAGCCGGCACAGTTCTTCATGTACCTTGCCGGACCCACCATCTTGACCCACGGTTCGAGCGATGTTCAGGATCGGTTCTTGAAGCCAATGTTCACCGGTGAAGAACGGTGGTGCCAGCTCTTCAGCGAGCCAGGAGCAGGAAGCGATTTCGCCGGTCTGGGAACCCGCGCAGTCCGCGACGGAGACGAATGGATCGTGAATGGACAGAAGGTCTGGAACACCCTCGCTCACCTGGCCGACTTCGGGATGCTGGTCACCCGATCTGATCCCGATGCCCCGAAACACAAGGGGATGACCTACTTCGCACTCGACATGCGGGCCGAGGGGGTCGAGGTTCGGCCGCTACGGCAGATAACCGGTGAGGCGGAGTTCAACGAGGTCTACATGACCGACGTCCGGGTGCCCGACGCTCACCGGATCGGCGACGTTGGTGAGGGTTGGAGGGCATCGCTCACGACCCTGATGAACGAACGGGCCACCATCGGTGGCGGCGGAACCCCAAAGCGGGGCTCGGGCACCATCGCCTCGCTGGTCGAGACCTGGAACGACGCCGATGTGTCTCGCAAGACCCCGGCTGCACTGCACCGCTTGATGGAGCTGTGGATTCGTGCCGAGGTCCTGCGGCTGACTGGAATCCGAGGCTCCCAGAATCGAAGGGCCGGAAATCCGGGGCCGGAGGGGTCGGTCGCCAAACTGGCATCTGCCACGCTCAATCAGGAGATCATGAATGCGGCAGTCAGCCTCGAAGGGGCGGCTGGAATGGTCGACTACGACTACACCTTCCGACGTCCGGAGACTCTCAGCGTCGACGGAACCGGCCAGGGAACCCATCACTCGTTCCTTCGGGTCCGTGCCAACAGCATCGAAGGCGGAACCAACGAGATCATGAAGAACATCCTGGGTGAACAGATCCTGGGCCTACCGGGGGAACCCCGCATGGACAAGAACGTCCCTTGGAAGGACGTTCCTCGATCCTGACCGGGTTCCTCGTCGAGGGGTGAACACACCCGAGGCGACTGCGGTGATCTGCCCATGTGGAACCCTCGACCGTCATTTACCTTCGCGGAGGTGGAGGTTGGGCAGTGATTTTGCTGGAAGCGGCCGCGTCTCGGGTGGCGAATGCGCTGGCACCGCTGGGCATCTCATGTGCGCCTGAACGTTCCCTCAAGGAAAGCGCAGCTCAGATCCGTCACCTGACGACGAGCTTGAATCCTGTGACGTTGCCATCCGAGCTTCGAGACTTCTGGGTCTGGTGGGCGCCGGAACGATTCGTCAGACCAGCCTTTGATGGGTTCCTGACTCCGGCTGAGGCATTGGCATGTCGGGACGGGATGATCGATATCGGCTTTCCCGCCATGCTGATCCCGATCGCGAAGTTCGGGAAGGGCATGATCTGGGTTGAACTCCAGTCATCAGTACACCCCGGCTCGCGGGTCTACTTCGGTAGTTATGCCGACCCTGACCTACGCCTCTGGACGGTGGGCATCTCGGGCCTCTTCGAGGTCCTGGCCGAGGTCTTGGAAAATGGTGCAGTGCTCGCGTGGGCCGGGAACGAACATCGGCTCGATCCCGCTGGCGTGCAGTCGGCGCTCAACGCACGACGACCCGAGATGGACTGGCCTGACACGCAGTGGACAATCCCGATCGCCGATGACAGCAAGTGGCCCGAACACTGGAGAGCCGCAGCACCCAGCTAGCGGCCTGGTAGGTTTAACTTTTCAACCGACTAGGGTGGCAGAGTGTCGAACGCGTCCAGTCCCTGCTCGATCGCAGCAACACTCGGCGTAATCGGCGACCGCTGGACAATGCTCATCCTCCGTGAGATCTTTCGCGGCCACCACCGATTCAGCCAAATCCAGTCCGAGCTGGGAGTTGCCAAGAACCTCCTGTCTGACCGCCTCGGCCACCTGGTCGACGCCGACGTTCTCGAACGGATTCCCTACCAAGAACGGCCCCGTCGCTGCGAGTATCGACTCACCCCAAAGGGGGCGGATCTGTCGGCTTCCCTGATAGCCCTCATGAAGTGGGGTGACCGCTGGTATGCGCCCGATGAGCCACCGACCGTGTTGGTCCACCGGGGTTGTGGAACACCGCTTGCCCTTCACGTGTCGTGTCCTACCTGCCAGACGGTCGTACCGCCGGGCCAGGTCCAGAACCAGATCGAAGCTGCGAAAGGCAAGGCCACCCAGTGCCCAAAATGAACGACCTGATTCACAGCAACTCAGGCCTCTCCCACATGCCCACGGCGGATCTTGTCGCCGCCGCCGGCCAGATCAGAGACGACCAACACGGTCGTCGCATCACGTTCTCTCCAAAGGTGTTCATTCCCCTCACGATGTTGTGCAGAGATCAATGCGGCTACTGCACGTTTGCCCAACCTCCAGCCCGACTCACCCACCCATACCTCGAACCGGCCGAGGTGCTCAAGATCGCGAAACGGGGAGCACGGGCCGGCTGCCACGAGGCGCTCTTCACTCTCGGGGAACGACCCGAGCTGCGATACCCCGCCGCTCGGGAGTGGCTGGATACTCATGGGTATGAGTCAACGGTGCACTACCTGCACGCCATGGCCGCTCGGGTTCGCGAGGAGACCGGTCTCCTCCCCCACGCCAATGCGGGCGCGCTGTACCGCGACGAGCTCGAACTTCTGAGATCGGTCGCTCCCAGCCTGGGGATGATGATCGAATCGCTGCGCAGCGACCTCGATGCGCATCGCAATGCCCCAGACAAGGAACCGGCGCGGCGATTGGCCACGATGGAAATCGCCGGGGACTTGGCGATTCCATTCACCACCGGAGTCCTGATCGGAATCGGCGAATCCGAACTCGATCGGATCGAGGCGCTCGACGCGATCGCGTTGTCACATCGAAGGCACGGGCACATCCAGGAGGTGATCGTGCAGAATTTCCTCCCCAAGCAAGGGACGAGCATGTGGAAACACGATGCCTGCCCCACCGACGATTTTCTCCGTGCGATCGCCCTCGCTCGGATCATCCTCCCCCCCGAGGTGCATCTTCAGGCCCCTCCCAATCTCAGCGATGACTTTGGTCAGCTTCTCGAGGCCGGAATAGACGACTGGGGTGGCGTTTCACCTGTCACCGCCGACCATGTCAATCCCGAGCGCCCGTGGCCAGAATTGGACCAGATACGCACGGTCACCGAATCCCACGGCTTCGTGCTCGCTCCGAGACTCACGATCTATCCCGAATACGCACTGAACCCCGACCGGTGGCTGCACGAAGATCTGCATTTTCCCGTGATGGATCGGTCGGACGCCGAAGGACTCGGCCGGGACGACCCCGGCGCGATGTTTCCCGAGAAGGCCGAGTTCATCACCGCTGAGGTTGGCACCGACGGCGCCGAAGTCGTGCTCACCGGTGAACGTTCGACACAGTGGTACAGCGGTTCACCGGCCACACCGCCAAACGTGATCATCCCCGAGGTTGCACCGACACGAGCGGTCGCTGATGTGCTCACAGGAATCGAATCGGGAAACAAGCCTGGATTCGAAGAGCTACTCACGCTGTTCGCGGCCCGGGGATCTGATGTGGGCCACATCGCTCGGGCGGCCGATCGGCTCCGGTTCGAACTGGTCGGCGACGAGGTGACGTTCGTGAAGAACCGCAACATCAACTACACCAACGTGTGCACCTTCAAATGCCGGTTCTGTGGTTTTTCGAAGGGGCCGATGAGCTTGAACCTGCGGGGCACGCCGTATCTGCTCACACTCGAACAGATGCAGGAACGGGTCGTGGAGGCGGTCGAGATGGGCGCCACCGAGGTGTGCCTGCAGGGCGGTATCCACCCCGACTTCGATGGCGAGTACTACATCGACGTCACCAGAGCAGTGCGAGCTGTCGCCCCCGACATCCACATCCACGGCTTCACTGCGCTCGAGGTAACCGAGGGTGCGAAGCGGCTCGGCGAGCCACTCGACAGCTACCTGACGCGCTTGATGGAAGCCGGACAGAAGTCCCTTCCGGGAACGGCTGCGGAGATCCTCGATGATCAGGTTCGTGAGATCCTGTGCCCGGACAAGATCAACACCGAGGAGTGGCTCCATGCGCATCGAGTCGCTCACAAGGTGGGGTTGCACAGCAACGTCACCATGATGTTCGGCGCGGTCGAACAACCCGACAGCTGGGTGCGCCATCTGCTGCTCACACGGGATCTTCAGGAGGAAACCGGTGGATTCACCGAGTTCGTCGGGCTGCCATTCGTGCACATGGCGGCTCCGCTCTATTTGCGCAAAATGGCCCGTCGTGGACCCACGTTTCGCGAGACGCTGCTGATCCACGCGGTCGCACGGTTGGCGTACGGCCCGCTGATCCGCAACATCCAGGCAAGCTGGGTCAAGATCGGGCTCGATGGCGTCCGACAGATGCTCCAA
>JBLYYW010000359.1:0-3447 GCA_048550155.1 Acidimicrobiales bacterium
GGCCAGAGACGGCCAGCGAGGGTCGATCTCGCACGGTGAGCCATAGCTCGTTCCCTTCCCGATGACCATCAGGCGGCGTCACCGGTTTCGGAAGAATCCGCGTCGTCGCTGGTCACCTGCGACACGGTGACGAGATCGCGGAACAGCGCATCTGCGGCCTGCCGGGCAGCCCGTTGGGTGAGCGGTACGGGCGCAAGAACGGCGATCTGGGTGATCAGGTCCATGACCTGTTTGACGGTTCGGACAAAATCGCCCGGTGTGGTCTCGCTCTGGGTGAGAACGGGATCGAGATCGATCCCAAGCGCCCACTGGTAGGCCACGTTCATGAATCCCGGGTCCGGCGGCTTTGTCTCCGGGAGATTGGTGTTGCGCTCCTCCCGGGCGAGGTAGCGATGCAGCCGCTCAACCGCCTTGTATCGGCGGCGTAGCTCACTGGTGGGGAAGACGATCGGACCGTTGCTTCCTGACGTTGACGTTGTGCGTCCCCTCCGGGCCGGTGCCCTGGATCCCCGGCTGCGATCCTCGTATCCAAAGACAGATGCCATCGCTGCGAGTTCTGGCACTGACAGGCCGTCGAACACTCCATCCTCGAGAGACTCAACGACGAGCAGGTCCATTTCGTGGTAGGTGCTGGCCAGGCGGCGACCAGAGCTCGTGAGGGTCCAGTCGTCCACATGGCCCCTCGATCTCAGGACCGAGAGGACTGCGTCGAACTGGCGGGCCAGCGAGTCAGTGTCGGCGACCACCGAGCCGCGACGGCGATCGATGTCTCGTTCCAGTTGGGTGAGTCGTTTGAGTGCCTTGAGAGCCGGCCTCGGAATCGAATCGAGATCTCGACGGGATTGAGCTGCGGTCGAACCAGGGTCGGGGCGACGGCGTCGCTTCGGGCTCATGAGACGCGACCGGGCGAGGTCCTGGCTTATCTCGTACACAAAAGTCACGCTGTTGGGCAGATATGGCTGGGGAACCTCGAACGAGCCAACAACGATCGGTATCTCATCCAGCGACTGGCCGTCCAGTTCATAGGTCTCGGCGTCGACATCGACCCCGACGAGCTTCACCCGGTTGCCTTTCCTGTAGGCGACCGAGACAACGGCAAGATGGGGAGGCAGGCCCGCTCCATCGACCTCGATGATCTGCCCCGGTTTCAACTGGCTGAGAGCGAAGCTCACGTCGTCGGTCGGGGCGTCGTGTTCATCGCGGGTGGTTGCCTCTCGGACCGCTGCCCTGAGCTCTTCGACCTCTCCGAACTCGGCCTCGATCCTGCGGATCACTTCATCACGTCGGTCAAGAAGTCGCTCCAGCTCGTGCTCTGAGCGAACAATCCCCGCATTGGCCCGAAACTGGGCGAAGGAGAGGTTGAGTAGCTGCCGCGCTCGCTCCGGCTCGTAGCGACGCACCAGATTGGCCGTCATGTTGTAGGTCGGACGAAAGGCCGAAGTGAGGACAAACTGTCGGCTCGAAGCCAGCCCGGCGACCTGATCGAACGTGACCCATGGGGACCACAACACCAGGGCTTGCCCGAGCTCATCGATACCTCGTCGGCCGGCCCGTCCCGTGAGCTGGGTGTACTGGGCAGGAGTCAGGAACTCGTGATGGTCACCGGTCCATTTGGTCAGCTTGTCGATGACGACGGACTTGGCCGGCATGTTGATGCCCAGCGCAAGCGTCTCGGTGGCGTAGACCATCTTCACCAACCCGCGAACGAACGCTGCCTCGACCAGTTCCTTGAAGACCGGAACCATGCCCGCGTGGTGGGCAGCCACTCCTGCTTCCAACTGTTCGAGAAACGAGTCGAATCCGAGGGTTTGGCGTTCGTCGGCGGTGAGGGGCGAGACGTGCTGGTGTGCCAACGACCGGATCTCAGCCCGTTCCTGTGGAGTGGTCAGCGTTAGACCCGCCGAGCTGACCTCACGGGCCGCATCGTCGCACGCGGCCCTACTGAAGATGAAGTGGATTGCGGGCAACATCTCGGCTCGCCGAAGCTCCCGCAGGACTTCTGATCGAGTCGGACTGCGCCATCGACGGGTCGGCCGCTTCTGCTTTCCGGCAGAACGTTTACTGCGTTTGCGCTGATCGAATGCGGCCTTTGCGTCCTGGTCAAACTCGAAACCGCGACGGTTCGGCTTGGAACCCAGCAGGGTCGAAATCACCCGTAGTGAATGGCCATCACGTTCAGCAACAACGTAGCGATTCTCCAGTTCCACCGGACGGGTGGTTTCGAGGACCAACCGAGTCGGTCCTCGCACGGTTTGGATCCAGTCTGCGAGTTCCTCTGCGTTGCTCACCGTCGCCGACAAGCAAACCAGCTGCACCCGATGCGGGAGGTGGATGATCACTTCCTCCCATACCGGGCCGCGATAAGAATCCTGGAGATAGTGCACCTCGTCCAGGACTACGGTTCCAAGTCGCTCCAGCTCGGCTCCGGCGTACAACATGTTTCGAAGCACTTCAGTGGTCATCACCACAATGGGCGCGTCAGGATTGATCGAGTTGTCGCCGGTGAGAAGCCCCACGTCGTCGGCTCCGTGTTCGGCCTTGAGATCGTTGAACTTCTGATTGCTCAGCGCCTTGATGGGCGTGGTGTAGAACAAGCGCCGCTCCAGCCGCAGGGACCGCCGGGCAGCATGTTCGGCGACATAGGTCTTACCCGAACCGGTCGGCGCCGCCACGATCACATGCTCGCCGGCGTCGACTGCTTCGGTCGCTTCAATCTGAAATCGATCTGGCGCGAACGATGGCTCAGACACGGCTACGAGACCGGCTGAGCGAAAGGATCATTCTTCTTCCGGCGGGAGCCGATGAGGATCGAGAGTTCGTAGAACAGGTACATCGGAACCGCCAGGACACCGAGAGTGAAGGGGTCACCGGTCGGGGTGATGACGGCGGCCAGAATGACCACCAAGATGATCGCCACCCGCCGGTTCTTCTTGAGGGTCTCCGGCTGGATCAAGCCGACAAGCTGAAGAAAGACCAGCACGACCGGCAGCTGGAACGCAATACCGAACGCCAGAATCATCTTGGTCAAAAAGCTGAGGTACTGATCAGCGGTGAAGAACGCTTCGAAGCGATCTCCGCCGAGGTCGTTGACCAAGACCTCGAGCGCACGGGGCAGGAACCAATACGCGAGCGTCATTCCGCCGGCGAGGAGCAGCGTGGCGACGACCAAGTACGGCGCAAGCGCCCGCTTCTCGTGCTTGTACAAGCCGGGAAGCACGAACCGGCCGAGCTGGAACAGGATCACCGGCAGCGCAAGGATGATTCCTCCGTAGCCCGACAGCTGAAGCTTCACGTTGAAAGGTTGCAGTGGATCGGTGGCGAGGAATACGCACTCCTTCCCCACGTCTTCCCTGAGCTGGCAGTAAGGCGCAGACAGGAATTCCAGAATGGGTCCGTAGAAGATCCACACCACGATCGCACCGATGAAGACTGCGATCGCCATCTTCA
>JBLYYW010000360.1:0-3208 GCA_048550155.1 Acidimicrobiales bacterium
TCTTGTCATCGGGCCATCGTAGGTGGCGGCGCTGCCATCGGCTGTGGTGATGACCAGTGGCGAGTTGACAAAGAGAAGCGGGACGGGTGTGTGCCCGCCCCGCTTCGGTTGTCGCGCCTCGTCTGTCTTACATGTCGTCGGGCCGCATCCCGACGACTTCGTCGTGTACCTCGTGAGGGCTTGCGGCCCTCTTGCCGTCCGTGGTTCGGTCCTGCACCGATAGCTCGAAGCTGTAGGCGCAGAACTCCTCGTCGCCAAGCCAACCGACTTCCGGCGTCACCCTGATGGTCACGTAGCCATCGATGTCGGCGTCGAGCCGTTCCGATGTCCCGTCGTATCGGTCGTCTACGGTGGCACCGGGGTATGAACCACGCGGCGGAGCCGCGGTCGCAACGTCGGTCAGGCCCACCGTCTTGTTTGAGCCGCGGGTGGCCGTCAACGACCAACTCTGCATAAAGCCATCAGGATCGATCGCACGCAGACGCACCTCCAGCGGTGTTGTGTCCGACGGCAGGTTCAGCAGCGCACAATCGTCCGGGCCTGTCTCGCCGGGCACCACGATCGAGGCGATGTCGCCAATGGTCGGCTGATCGTCGACGCGCAACATCTCCTCCTGGATTGTCCCAGGGACAGGGTCGCCGCTGGCGTCGTAGCCCTGAATCTGGAACCACATGTTGGCGACCCGACGTTCCAAGGGAACCGTATTGAGCAACGAGTCAAGGCTGATCCTGGCCAGCAGGTGGTCGGTCTCGATCGACCATCCATCCTCGAGCGCAATGTTGCGGTATGCCGGCACCTCGCCAACGCTCAACGCCGTCGCGTCCGCACCCCACGACTCACGCTCGTACACCCCGTTGAGCTGCACTCGCAGCCCGGATACGTCGATGTCGAGGTACTCCCATGAAGGATCGTTCACCCGATACTTGATCGTGTAGTGAGTCACCGGATCCTGCGAGTCCTCAAAACATCCCCTGAATTCGACCGTACCGCGCCATGCCCCTCGTGTGATGTTCGGGCCCGTCACTGACAACGCCCTGATGTTGGTGATGGTGCCGTCGCTATGCAGCGTTGACCCCGAGTTGTTGACGATCGGTATGTCGCCGAGGTACTGCAGCACCCCGCCGCCGCGACATGGCTTCGGCGTGAATGCACTCTTGCGGACACACAGATCGATCCGGCGTACGTTCGGGATGTCGTAGTGCGGAGCAGTCTCATAGGTGGCGACGCCATCGGGCACCTCGGGGAACTGAATGATCAGGTCTGGGTTTGCGGAGACCACGGGGTCGCCACCGATCGGCGTGTCGCCCGTGGAATCGTCGAACAGATCCGCAAAGCTCCTGGTGAAGCTGTAGACGTAGTTGCCAAACTCGTCGGTTGCCGAGACACCGAGGATCTCGTGATCTCCTAGCCCGGTGTAAGTACCGCCTCCCAGTTCGGAGTCGGTGCGGTCGTATTCGACAAAACGCATCAACGCCTGGCCAAGAGGCTCGACCGAGCAGCGGCGTGCTGGGATGAGCTTGTCGATGATGCTGGCATCCACCGGGCTCAGGTTGCCCCGATAGTCGAAGCGATCGGCCGCAACGATGTCGGCGGTTGCAGTTGTCTTGAGTGCCGCCTTCTTGTTCTTGGTGCCCTTGGTCAGCTCGACCTTGGTCTTCCCCCGAACCTGATAGCCACCTCGGCTGCTGCCGCCGCGGGAAAGCATCATCGGGCGGAAGTTGTCCTTCTTGGCGAGGGCGGCCACATCGGAGCCGTACTCGCGCTCGAGGATCGCCCGCATCTCGGAGTAGCCGAGAAGACGCTCGAGTTGTGCCGCGGAGTCGATCACGACCCACGGGAACGGGAAGCATGGGTTGAACAGGCAACGGCCGCTGTATGTCTTGACCGTTCCGTAGACGATCCACTCACTTGCGTTCAGCGGTTTGGATGCGGTGAGAACGAGATCGTTGAAGTCCTCGTCGCCCGCAAAACCACCACCGTCGTCGCTCTCGATGTCGACCTTGAAGAACGCGCCGTCCACCCGGTAGTTCGCCAACCGGGCCCGCGATGGACGCCAGCTGATGGGTCCGGTCGGGTTGTTCTGGATGGTGACGCCCCACTGCTCGCCGCTCACCAAAACGGCGGGTGTACCGGTTACCCCGGTGTAGGTGCCGTTGCCGGAGTCTGCTCCGGCGATAACGAATCGTTGTGCCCATGAGGCACTTTTTGACTTAACGGACACGCTCCACGTGCCCTGTAGACCAATGGTCATGAGGATACCCCCTCTGTCTGTCTACCGTCGAGCACCGGGATGGTGCCGACGGATACAAGACACGACCAGGGTGGCCTTGATACGGATTCCGGCTAGCGGCACTCACCAATCCAGTAGACCTCGCCGTCCACGGCGGCGAAAGTGGCGACCGTTTCGAATGGCTCGCCCTGGAACATGAAGCTGACCGGGGCTTCGTAGTACTGCTCGACAGCAATGACAGTTTCACCAATGGTCAAGGTCCTGGCGAGGGGCCCGGTCACGGTCCCAGTGAGCTGGTACCCGCTGATCGCAAGGATCTCCCGATCGACCCAACCACGGCACAGGTCTTCACCGAAGACGTCACGAACCGCCGGCAGGATGCGGTCGGCCAGGAACGAGCCGTCACCCGTTTCGGTGGCCGCGGCGTAAGCGAGAATGAAGTCGGCGACCGAAGGTGGCGGCTCCGTTGTGGTTGTCGTCGATGTCGTTGTCTCTGCGGGGGCGGTCGTCGTGGTGGTAGTCGCAGCCGGGGCGACAGTTGTGGCCGCAGGTGCAGCCGTGGTCGATGGTGGTTCAGATATGCTGGCCGGCGCACTCGTGGTTGGTGCCACCACATCGGCTGGCTCGTCATCAGATGCTGTGAGCATCCCAATCACGCCGGCCACCATCATCACAAAGCCGATTGCCAGGATCCCGAGTCCAACGTTGCGTCGATTCATCGGCACGTGGGGTTCCCCATGCGATTGGTCTGACTATTCATGGGGCGGGTTGCTTTCGGGAGCCGGGGCAGAACCCTCACCGATGCACACGGCAAGGGCTTCCTCGGCTTGCCGAACCTCGTCCTGGGCCCTTTCAAACTTGGCGTGCCATTCGCGTACCCGAGCCTCGTCGCGGTCCCTCGCTTCACGGGCGATGTTGAGCAGACCTTCGTAGTACTCGATCTGGATGTCGACCTCGGCTTCTGAGATCCGGCCGCCA
>JBLYYW010000361.1:0-23296 GCA_048550155.1 Acidimicrobiales bacterium
CGTACTACCGAAAACACTGCGGTGAGATCAGCTACAGCAGGGACGAACCGCATTGGTTGTCGTTCTTCGGGCTCGTGGCCGACAACATCATCGCCGATCTGAGACCCCAACGAGTCCTCGACGCTGGCTGCGCCCACGGATTCTTGGTTGAGTCACTCCGTGATCGAGGGGTCGAAGCAGTCGGATTCGATATCTCTGAGTTCGCGATCTCCCAGGTCCCCGACAAGTACCGCGAGTTCGTGAGGATCGGGTCGCTTCTCGATCCGATCGAGGGCAAGTACGACCTGATCACTTGTGTCGAGGTACTCGAACATCTACCGCCACAAGACGCTCGAACTGCGATTCGCCACCTCACCAACGCAGCAGACCGGGTGCTGCTCTCGACCACCCCGTACGACTTCGCTGAACCGACTCACCTGAACGTCCGACGCCCCGAGTACTGGGCCCGACTCTTCGCCGAAGTTGGCTTCCACCGGGATCTCACGATCGATGCCAGCTTCCTGTCACCGTGGGCCGTCGTCTTCACCCCTCTCGAGCTCGGTGGGCCAGAAGTCGTAGAACGCCTCGAACGAGAAATCTGGTCGCTGAAAGAGGAACGCAACGCGCTTCGGGTGGCCAACGCCAGCGTTGAGGCAGGGCATCCGCAGGAGACGGTCGATCGGCTCAACTCGACGATTGCGGATCTTCGACAACAGGTACTCGCCCTGACCGACGCCGCGATCGGAGCTGAACGTTCTGCTGGAACCGCTCGTGCGGAGGCGTCGGAACTCTTGACCCAGCTTCAAGGAGCGAACAACCAGCTCGAAGTCGTGGGTGGCGTCGGTGAGGAACTCAGGGATTTGAAGTCCGGACGGGCCATGCGGCTTGCCACCGTCATGTCCAGGACTGCCACCAGGCTCCGGAAACTGTCGACTCCGGGATGAGCTCGGTCCACACCTCACCAGGATCACGGGCGTCTCGCCCGCAATCCTCGGGTCCAGCAACAGACTGCGCAAGAATTGACCTATGCGAATCCTTTTGACCGGCGGGCTTGGCTTCATTGGTTCGGCCGTTGTCCGCCAAGCGGTCAACGCCGGCCACGAGATCCTCAATATCGACCTCGAGACCTACGCCGGCGACCCCCGCACGGTGGCCGACGTGGCGGGATCTGACCTGTATCGCCATCTCCGCATCGACATCTGCGACGAAACAGCCGTCAGGGCTGCCCTCAGGGAGTTCGGGCCCGAACGGGTCATGCACCTCGCGGCCGAAAGTCATGTGGATCGAAGCATCGACGGCCCGGCCGAATTCGTCCGGACCAACGTGGTCGGTACCACCGTGATGCTCCAGGAGACGCAAGCCTGGCTTGCTTCTCAACCCAACGAGGACTTCCGGTTTGTTCACATCAGCACCGACGAAGTGTTCGGGTCACTGAGCCCGGAGGACGAACCGTTCAAAGAGACAACTCCCTATGACCCCCGCTCGCCGTATTCGGCCAGCAAGGCGGCCTCTGATCATTTCGCTCGTGCCTGGTTCCACACCTATGGCCTTCCGGTGGTTGTCACGAACTGTTCCAACAACTACGGCCCCTATCAGTTTCCCGAGAAGCTCATCCCGCTGATGGTCATCAAAGCGCTGCGGCGCGAGCCGCTGCCTGTCTACGGCAGCGGCGACAACGTTCGCGATTGGATTCATGTGGAGGACCATGCCGCGGGCCTTCTCCGGGCTGCGAGCGAGGGACAGCCCGGAACCACCTACCTTTTCGGCGGCGATGCCGAACGCACGAACCTCGAAGTGGTCCACACCATCTGCGATCTTGTTGACCAAATGGCGGGAGCAGGAGACCAGAGCCGCCGAGAATTGATCACCTTCGTCACCGATCGGCCCGGGCACGATCACCGATACGCCATCGACTTCACCACTACCACGTCATCATTGGGATGGACGCCATCGCGCACGTTCGAAGCGGGGATTTCGAACACGGTGGAGTGGTACCTGGCCAACCGCGAGTATTGGGAACCGATTCTCGCCGGGCGCTATGCCGGAACCCGGTTGGGAACAACATGAAAGGCATCGTGTTGGCGGGAGGTACGGGTACCCGTCTTCACCCGCTCACCCTTGCGGCTTCCAAGCAGCTGCTGCCGGTCTATGACAAACCCATGATCTACTACCCGATCAGCACGCTCATGTTGGCCGGGATCCGCGAGCATCTGATCATTACGACGCCCGAGGATGCGCTGTCGTTTCGTCGGTTGCTGGGAGATGGTTCCCAGTTCGGGATTTCTCTTTCGTACGCGGTTCAGCCCAGCCCCGACGGTCTCGCCCAGGCGTTCATCATCGGCGAGGAGTTCGTTGCGGGCGGTGGTTGTGCACTCGCATTGGGCGACAACCTCTTCTACGGCGAAGGCATGTCGGCCCAGCTGGCAACCGCAGCCGCGATCGAGCACGGGGCCAACGTCTTCGCTCAACAGGTTCGCGATCCCGAGCGCTACGGCGTCGTGGCCTTCGACGACCGAGGTGTCGCGACGAGTATCGAAGAGAAGCCGACCAGGCCGAAGTCACACTGGGCGGTCACCGGCCTGTACTTCTATGATGCTCAGATCACCGAGATCGCCAAGCAGGTAGAACCCTCCGATCGCGGCGAGCTCGAAATCACGACGGTCAACCAGACCTATCTGGAGCAGGGGCAGCTCAATGTCACCCAGCTGAGCCGGGGCGTGGCGTGGCTCGACACGGGCACCTTCGACTCCTTGGTCGAGGCCGGGGAATTCGTCAGGGTCATCGAGAAACGTCAGGCCAAGAAGATCGCCTGTCTCGAAGAAATCAGCTGGCAGCACGGATGGATGTCCGATGACGAGTTGGCCGCCGCCGCCGAGCCGCTGTTGAAGAGCGGATATGGCGAGTACCTGCTCTCACTGCTGGCCTAGAGATTCGCACGGCTCAGCAAGTACGTTTCCGCTATGGGAGTCTTCATCCTCGGGATGCACCGGAGCGGAACGTCGGTGACCACGAACATCGTGGCAGATCTCGGCCTTGATCTCGGCGATCCGAACAACCTGCTTCCGGCCACCGATGACAACGCCCGAGGGTATTTCGAGGTTGAACGCCTCACGGATTTCAATCACCGACTCCTGACCGAATTCGGCGGTGATGTGATGGCTCCTCCCGATGTACTTCCGGCCCTCACCCCGGATATTGCGTCACGGATGTCCGGAGAATTCCGCCGGGCGTTCGGGGACGTGGCGGGGAAGTGGGCCTGGAAGGATCCTACGAACTGCATCTTGCTCCCGCTGTGGCGAGAGGTACTGGGTTCGGGTCATCTGGCCGTGGTCTCGGTCCGGGATCCGCGTTCAAGTGCCCGCTCTCTTGTCGCCCGACGCGATGGAATTACCATTGACGCCGCACTCGCCTTGTGGGAGCGGTACACCCGCTTCATGCTCGCCGGTTTGGAAGGGCTGGCGGTTCACATCGTGCGGTACGAGGATCTTGTACAGGAGCCACACGAGCAGGTGGGGATGATCGCCGACTTCTTGTCGTCCAACAACATCTCCATCTCCACGCCGGAAGCAGCGTATGGGGCCGTCGCTCCCGAACTGCAACACTCGTCGCGGGAAGCGGACACCGTCGAAGTGTCCTCACATCAACGGGAACTCCAGAACCGCCTGGATTCTCTCGTCGGCTCGCACGCCAGCTTCGAGGCACCTGACCTGGGGCCCGAGCCGGCTGAGGTCGGAGCCCGCCTGGCGGAGAGGCGGCAGATCGTGGCGCACTACCAACCGGTGATCGATTCGCTTCGACGTCTCCTCGAAGCCTCCGAGCACGGTCACGATGTTGACGCCCTGATCGGTCTCGAACACCAGAACTACCAGCTGACAGCCGAGTTGACCTCGACCCACGAACGCCTCTTCACCGCGTTGACCGATCTCGAGCGGAATCGACAGGAACTTGCCGAACACCGCCGTCTGCTCGCCGACGCCACGATCGACCGAGCACACAGCGTCGGTTCATGGAAACAGAACGGCATTTCGTTCCTGAGCAGTCTCACGCGCAGACGGAGAAGTTCAGGTCAGGCCTAGCTTGTCGATCAGCCGACGGGCGGCTCGGGAGTAACTGTTGGCTTCGGAGTAGCGGCGCATCGCTTCAGCCATTCGAAGCGTGAGATATGGGTCGGACGTGAGACGCGAGATTTGTTCTGCCAGCTCCCCTGACGAAACCTCCGGGCTTGCGGTCTCGACCACGTCCACTGGGAGTTCTGCTGCCGCTCCCAACCGGGTCGTGATCGTAGGCGTTTCGGCGGCGATCAATTCGGCCAGCGCTCCCGATGATTCCCCGTTGGAGAATCGGCGCAGTTGAACGGCGATGGTGACAGACCGTTGTTGGCGCAGGAAACGGTCCGAATCGATCGGTCCGGTGAACTCCACTGCGACTGCGACGTCGTCGGCTCGTTGCTGCAGGTGATCCCTCAGAAGCGGTTCGCATTCGCCGACAAATCGGACCGTCATGCCGGCTCCTGGGACCAACGAACATGCCTCGATCACCAATTCGGGGTTCTTGGCCGGGTCCACTATCCCGAACACCCCGACGACGGACGACTCACGGTGCGTCGCCGCCGGCTCCAACCGGGGAACCGGGAGATCAAAGATGTGGTCAACCGTTGCGCCGGTGTCCAACGTCAGGAGCCTTGCTGCATGCTCGGAGTGGCACAGCATCTGGGTCGCAACACTCATGATCTCCGCTGCCATCAGGATCCCGAAGCGCACCGACGTTGTGGGGTCGATCGTGTGCGATTGAACCACGGCCGGTCGATAACGATCGGGGTAGAGCTGATTCAATCGGTGGCCCACGTGGTCGGCTCCCAGCCGTCGCGGGTCGAGCCGGTAGAGCTCGTTGTACAAACCGACGTATCTCGCGTCATGGAACAGGACCGCTCCCGGTAGTCGCCCGAGCATCTGGAGCGCCTGCACATGGAAGCGAGAGTTGCCCATCATGTAGACGATCCGGTCGAAGGGTTGACCTCCGAAGTGCATCTCTTCCAGCTCGTCGAGACCGTGCAGGCCGCACCCGAGAACCGGGTCGAATTCAACGTGACCTTCTTCATCGTTCACCGCCGTGAACGCGGATACCGACGCAAATCGCGCCAGCTCAGGCAGCAGGCGTGCGGAGTAGTAGGCAATTCCCGACGGCTGGGGCGGTAGGGGCGTCACCACTGCGATGCGCGGCCTCGGAGATTTGGCGACGGTCCGCTGATCGCCGAGGTTCCGTACCGCATTCGCCATGAGCTCCGCAGATCGGTCCCAGGTGAAATCGGTACCCTGATTGGCGACAACGGCGCGACGAAACTCCTCGTTGGCCAAACCGTTCGCCAGGGCGGCGCGAATCGATTCGGTGGATTCGGGATCGAATCGTGCGGGCTCGAAAGGCTGCACCTCTCGGAGGCTTGATGAATCTGCACACAGGACCGGTATGGCGCATCGCATCGCTTCGAGCGCGGGTAGTCCGAAACCTTCGTAGAGAGACGGAAAGATCGCCAGGATGGCGTGCTGGTTCAGTGCAATGAGGTCTTCGTCGGGTAGGTATCCGGGAAGGACGAGATGGTCCGGCTCGAGACCCAGCCTGTGGCCCCGGTCCCGGAGGTCCTCTTCGACCCATGGGTCCAATCGACAGGCGAGGACCAGCTGGTGTCGATCTCGGACCGAGCGTTCGAGGGCGGCGTAGGCCTCCAGCGTTCGGTCGATGTTCTTGCGCCAGTCGATACCGGTGGGAAAGAGCACGTACTCGGGTCTCAGGCCCTCGATCGGAGGCATCTCGTCACCGGCACCGGCGGGTCCAAACCGATCGTCGACCCCGGCGTAGATCACTGCCTGCCGGTTCGCCGGAACACCCAACAGTTCGACAGCGTCGTCCCGAGATGCGATCGATATCGGAAGCACACCGTCGAACAAGCCGTACCCGGCTACTCGATCCAGATAGGCGGCCCGCAGGCCCGATTCTGTGAGGTACGCGTCGGGAAACTTCAGCGGAATCAGATCGTAGAGCACCGCGAGCGTGGTCCAGGCAGCACTGCGGGCCCAGTGAGGCAGGACCGTTCGGAGATCTTCCTCGAGTTCGATCAGTGAGCCAGCGATGAACGTGCCACCGCGGAAGGGGTCGGGTGCATATTGGTCGGCACGAACGACTTTGCCGGTGTCCACCAGCGGGAGCAGCGAGTCCGGCAGCGGAAGGTGGGGATGCAGAAGGTAGCGGTCGATCAAATCGGGGTGCGTGCGCTCGGTTGCGATCGCTAGTTGGGAAACCAGTCGGGCGATCCCCCGTTCGCCGTGATCCCGATTCTGAGCGCCGAGCAGGTCGAAGACGACCGGCATCAAGGTGACTTCTTGTCAGTGATCTCTCGGAGCTGGTTTTCCAGCGCGGTGATACGGGTCGAAAGGGCGTAGTGGCGTTCGGCGGCGCGAGCCTCCGAATCTGCCTGGGCTCGAAGAAGTTCATCTTTGACGGCGTGCACTTCATCGACGACAGCTCGCAGATAGCGGTCCATCCGTCCGGTCACCGGAGCGGTCAGCTTCTTGGCTGTTGGTCCCAGATTTGGCATGCTCAGAGTATTCCAGAGGCGACGGCTCAGCCCCCGCTTTCACCCCGGCGATCAGCAACTCGACGATCGGGATGCAGAGACGGGTCGTAGTGAGAGGGCTCCACCTGGGCATGCAACTCGAGTCGGCGCACCCGTTCCAACGTTCTCTGCGTGACGATGCGCTGGGAGGAGATGAGGTCGGCCACAACTGCTAGTGCCAGCAATTGAACCGCGGCGATCCCGAGCGCGGCGGCAAGAATGATCGACTGCAGATGTCCAGACGTGTCACCGGTCCGTACCCAGTCGACCACGAATGGCAGAGAGGCGAGGACGGCTCCTCCGAGCAGAAGGAACGAGAGCGCCCCGAAGAACTTCAGAGGTTCATAGGCTGCGAATACTCTACCGATCGTGAGCGCGTTCTTCTTGATGTAGCCGAACATCGACCCGAACAAGCGAGAATCTCGAACCTTCGGATTGGTCCGGATCGGGACCGAAACGATGGCCGCGTTCTGCCGACCTGCCTGAATGAGGGACTCGATTGTATAGGTGTAGCTGTTGACCACTGTCAGACCGATCGCCGCCTCTCGAGAGTAAGCACGGAACCCGCTGGTCGCATCGGGAACGCTTGTCCCCGAGGCCTTGCGCACTGCCCAACTGCCGAGCAGCTGGAGTCGGATCTTGAGCGCCGAGAACTCCTCGTGGTTTCGGACATCGCGAGATCCGACAACGATGTCGGCTTCGCCGGCCAGCACCGGCCCGGTCAGAAGTGGAATGTCGTCCGCCTGGTACTGGTTGTCGGCATCGGTGTTCACTATCACATCCGCACCCAGTTTCAAGCATGCATCAAGACCGGCTTGAAACGCGGTTGCGAGACCCCGGTTCTGCGGCAACTTCACTACGTGGTGGACACCGGCGGCTCGGGCAACCTGCACCGTTCTGTCCGTCGATCCGTCATCAATGATCAAGAACTCGACCGAGTCGAAACCTGCGACCGATTCTGGCAGTGCGTCGATGGTCTGCGGGAGCTGATCCTCTTCGTTCAGGCACGGGACTTGGATAATCAGCTTCACTCACTGTCAACGGGAGTCGCTGCCCGGCGTCTGTTTTGACATAGCGATGCACCGAAGCTCCTCGGCGAGGGCGTGGTCCGCAACTAGTCTTCGGTGATGCCATCGATGACCCTCGGGCGCCGGCGAAGCGAGCCTGCGCACAACGGCACGGTGGTGGTCTTCGGCACCTTCGACGAAGAGTTGCACCCGCGGGTGAAGGTACTACGGGAAGGTCTGGAGGATCTCGAAGTTCCGGTCAAGGTCATCAACCGTCCGTTGGGTCTGAGCACCGCAGACAAGGTTCGATTGGCGCGCCATCCGGCTCTCGTCATTCCCTTGATCCTCAGACTCGTCCTCCGGTGGACACAGCTGGTGCTCGACAGCCGCGGCACGGATCCCGGCATGGTGATCGTCGGGTACATGGGGCATTTCGACGTGCACCTTGCCAGAATTCGGTATCGATCGAGTGTGGTGGTGCTCGATCATCTGACCGGGTTGGAAGAAACGGCGCAGGACCGGCGCGTCGACCAAGGAATCAAACGTCGAGTTTTCAGACAGCTCGATCGCTGGGCGCTGGCCCGAGCCGATCTCGTGCTGTGCGATACCGAGGAACAAGCGGCCCAGATCCGAGAGCCTGCGGCCGAGGTCATCACACTTCCGGTCGGTGCGTCGGCATCGTGGCACGAGGCCGGACGGACCGCCGCACCTCCGACCGGACCGTTGAAGGTGGTTTTCGTGGGGCTCTTCACGCCACTTCAGGGAACCGACGTTATTGCCGAGGCCGCCGTCGAAGCGCTGGACTCCGCTGAAGTAGAGTTCACGTTCGTGGGCACAGGCCAAGATCTCGAGTTGGCCAAGTCCATCGCAGGCTCAAACCACGGGATCACGTGGCGAGAGTGGATCCCTGCCGGGGAGCTGCCCCAGTTTGTTGCTTCCTTCGACGTGAGTCTGGGAATCTTCGGTTCCACCCCCAAAGCGCTCAGGGTGGTCCCCAACAAGGTCTACCAGGGGCTCGCCGCCGGCACTGTATGTGTGACCAGCGATACCAGTCCCCAACGTCGTCTCGCCCAGATGTGTGACCCCAACGATGTCAGACTCGTGCCCACCCGCAACCCTGGGGCACTGGCTCGGCAACTCATCGAGTTGGCCGAGTCACGAGACAAGCTGCGTCGCGACCGCGGGACCGGGCCGGCTGCGCCGCAGCTGAGCCCGGCACGAATTGCTGCTCCCCTGGTCAGCCATCTCCCCGCATGAGATATCCAGCCCTCTCGCTGGGAGCATGGCTCCGACACGACTTCATTCTCGCCCTGGTCGACGGATCCGACCCGTCCTCGATCATCGAATTCGGGCCTGGGCTCGGCGCACTCGGAGCCCGCCTTGCCGATCGGGCTGACTACGAGGCTGTCGAGCCCGATGCAGATTCGCGACAAGCTGCCCGGGCACTCCTCGGGTCGCGGGTGAAGGCGTCGCTGGACGAGGTGGGATTCGAACAGGCCGACATGGTTTGTGCGTTCGAAGTGTTGGAACACCTGGCCGATGACGCTGGCTCGTTGAAAGAGTGGATCACACGGCTCGCCCCAGGGGGCTTGGTGGTTGTCAGCGTGCCGGCCTTCATGGATCAGTTCGGTCCGCACGACGAGATCGCCGGCCACTTGCGTCGGTACACACCCGACGACATCGACGCGCTGTTCAGAACCTGCGGGCTCGAACCGGTCGAGATCCGATTGACCGGCTTTCCGCTGGGTTTTGCACTGCAGTGGGGCCGAAACCAGCTCGCAGGTCGACGCCGCGTTCACTCGACCTCGGTCGAGGAACGCACCGGGGCATCGGGTCGGCTCTACCAGTTCGAGTCCAACGGCTGGCTGACCCAGATCCTGTCCTGGCCGTTCCGCAAGCTGCAGCTCCTCCCGACCGGGAGAGGGACCGGACTTGTGGCTGCCGCGAGGAAGCCTTGAAGATCCCCGTCAGCGCACGGGGCCTTTTCTATCTGGCCGGGATTCTCGGGATGCTGGTGGCAGCGTTCACGATCGAGCAACCCGGGTGGGAAGAACTTCCTTCGGTGCCGACCCTCATCCTGGCGGGCGCTCTCACAACCGCATCGCTCGGAGCGGCAGGATTTCAGTGGGCGACCCTTCTCGATGTTCAGGGGTCACAGCGGTTGGCCGCATTCCGCAGCGTCTTCGTTTCACAACTCAGCAAGTATTTGCCGGCGGGCGGACTTTTTCAGGTCGCCAGTCAAGTGTCACTGTCCGAGTCGGGCACGGCCGCCTCTCGATTTCAGTACTTCGTCACCGGAATCGTCCAATTGTGCGCTGCGTGCCCGCTCATCGGGCTGCTTCTCTTTGGACCTTCCTCGTCGGCGGTGCCTCGAACAGTCGCTCTGCTCGCGACTCCTTTGATACTTCTGGCACACCCGCGTGCGATTGCGATGGTTCTCTCGATCAGTGAGCGCGTGATGAAGTCGTCCACCACGAGCCCAGCACAGCTACCCGGTGCCCGGCTTGCCCGGGCTCAGCTGATGGCCGTTCTCAACATCGCTCTGCTCAGTATCGGGTTCGCTGTCATCTCGGTCGCCATCGACCAGTCAGCATCGTTTCTCACCGCAACCGGCGCATTCGCCCTGGCGTGGTTGGCGGGCTTCGTGGTCGTTCCCCTTCCTGCCGGGCTCGGGGTTCGGGAGGCCGCGCTCGTCGGCTTGTTGCCAGAACTCTCCCCCGCCACCGTGGTTCTGACCGGAGTGATCCTGAGGCTGGTCGGACTGGCCAGCGAGGTGGCCCTGGCGGGCGGTTCGGCAGCCCTGACGGTCAGGAAGCGACAATGATCTCGATTGTTCTGGCCATCATCGGATGTGGGGCTGTGCTGATCCTGGGGCTCGCGTTGACCGCCAGCAGGTTTGGAACCAGCGGGTCCCACGTAGGCCCAGCCGAAGCACTCGACGGTGTGGGAATTGCGCTGCCCGGTCTGATGCTGCTCAGCCTGGTGGCGATCCGTGTCGGGATCTTCGATCGAACCGCCTTGATCGTCGTCGGAGTTGTTGCCCTGATCTCGCTGGACTCAAGGCTGGCCCGGGAGGCGTTCCCGCCCGGTGGTTGGAGCTGGATCACCGCTGTCATCGCCGTCGGCGGGTTGTGGCTGCGGCGCAATCCGGTCTACTTCTTGGGCGATTGGTCCGACTTCGGGGAATACGTGAACCGGGGAAACTCCATCGCTGACGGTGGTACGCCTGGCGGGTTCTTTCCTCCGCTGACCGAAACGTATATGGCTCTGGGTCATCTGGTGTTCTCCCAGCGGTACGCAATGGTGATCGTGCCGATCCTCTCGGTCATGACCGGTCTTTTTGTTGCCGGCGTCAGCGGGTCGTTGACGGGGTCGCGCGCCGCAGCAGCGCTGTCGGGGTCGCTGTTTGCGGTTCATCCCGTCGTGGTTTGGTTCGGTCGCCTGCCCACCAGCGAAGTGGGATTTGGATTGCTGTCCACAATCCTGGCGTACCAGCTGATCCGAGCCGGCCAGGGCGAACGGGCTTGGCCGATCAGCCTGACCGTGGCAGCGATGGTGGTGTCGCGTCCCAACGGTTTGCTGCTCGTGCTCCCGTTCAGCGCGATCATTGTGGTGGCAGCCGTTTCGAGCACCCGGTGGGAGCAGTGGGCGCGGACCATCGGCCCCTTTGTCCTCGGTTGGATCTCAGGCTTTCTGTGGTTGGCCAACTTCGACCTCTTTCGAAGCGTCGTAGCGACGTTCGGAGGCGAATTCGGCGTCGACACCACCAGCCTCAGCGAGCAACTCTCCAGCCCAGGCTGGCAGGCGGCAATTGTGATCGGGATGCTGCTGTACTGGGTCGTTCTCTCCAGGCTGTGGGCTCCTCGATGGCGGACTGAGAGCCTCGTCCCGGTTCTGCTCGGGGGCACCGTCGTAGGGAGCTTCTTTGTCATCCTGATCGCCGGCCGGTTGTTTCTTCTGCGCGACGGTCTTTCCTCGCTCGGATACGCGACGTTGATTCTGGCCCTGGTCGGGGGGGTCGCCCTCCTCGTGGACCGAACCGTTTCGATGCCGGGTCTGACCGCCGTGCTCGCTCCGGCAACGCTCTGGTCGCTGGTTTATGCATTCCAGTTCGACGAAACGGTTCCGCACTACATCTACCTGTACTGGGAGCGGTATCTGTATCCCAATGTCACGCTCGGAATCTTGGTGCTCGCCGGCGGTCTGGCTGCGGCGGTCGAGCGGCTGGCAACCTCGTACTCCGCCCGTTCCAGCATCGCGCTGGCAGCACTGATTCCGGCGGCGGTTCTCGCAGCAACGTTCATCCCCGAGTATCGGCTCCAACATCACACGGCCTATCACGGTGATGGTTTCTATGACGCTCTGGAAGCGATCGCAGACGACATACCCGAAGGCGCGACGGTTGCCTACAACGGTGTACCCGCCGAGCTGATCTGGGAACGGTACTTCTTCTTCTTTCCGAACACCTATCGGGTGATCGCCCATCCACTCCGGCACACGTTTGGGACCTCGTTCACCAACCTCCCGGTTGAGCCGACCGCCCCGGACCCGCTGGGCGGTAGCGACCAAGACCCCACGCACCTGCTGTCGGTATCACTCGAGCCCCGCGACGAACTCCAGCCGCTCACCGCTGGGCAGCACGAGTTCCCGATCTCACTGCTGCCCCGTGACTCGGCAGGGATCGAAGATTGGGATGAATGGACTGTCCTGGTGACGGTCACAGCGATTGGGTGATCATCCCAACCATGCGGCCCACTGTGGGTTGGGCTTGGTTGCGAGCACGACGGAGTAGGCGGGAGCTTTGGGCGGGGTCTTGAGCTTGAGGCCGGCGCCGCTCAGGGAGCGTGACCCCTTTCGCTGGTTGTGAAGCTTGCACATCAGCACAGTGTTCTCCCACGTTGTTTCGCCGCCTCGACAGCGAGGGATCACATGGTCGATCGTCGTCCCGTTCGACTCACAACCGGCGACCTGACAGGTATTGGCATCACGAGCCCGCAACGCAGCGCGCGTCCACGGCGCCTTTCCACCGCGTCGGAACGCCTTGACCATGTTGAACAGCCGGACGACCACCGGGAACGGAAACTCTGCTCCACCGCAGGTTCGAATCGTGCGGTCTTCAGCCTGTTCGAGAAGCTCGACTTCACCTTCGATCACCATGACGATGGCGCGACGCCACGAAATCACCGTGAGCGGTTCGTAGCTGGCGTTGAGAAGCAGGACTGACATTTACGCTTCACCCTCCAAAGTGAATGAAAGCGACAGTACGCGCCCGATTCGCTCGAGGCCAACCGATATCGGGGCCGAGGCGGCCGCAGAACTCATGCCGGGGTGTCTGCCGCCTGTGAACTCGACACCAAACCGATCCGGTTGTGGTCGATCGAGGTCTTGAGGCGAACCCTCCCGGCTCCGGCCCCTCCAACCGAGGTCACCGAGAAACTTGTGGGTGCTTCGGCGCGGTCGTATTCGAACGTCTCGTTGACATCTTGCAGAGCCGCGGTGATCTCGAAGCTGCCCTGCAACAGCGGGAGGTCTTGGACGGTGATGACCACTTCGCCCGTGCCCGGCGCGATATCGAGAAGGTCCTCACCGGTGATGTCGGATCCGTTGAAGTTCGAGACCAGGATCCCATCGTGACTGTAGATCCAGATTGCGAGCCTCATGGCCGGGATAGCCTGGGCGGCGGAATACCGGACCCGGAAGACAAGCGTGTCGCCGGGATGGTGGGATTCTCCCCCATGCACCGGCTTGTCCACCCCGACCCCGATCAATGAGGCCGCCGCATCTGTGCTCGGGTTCAATTCCGTCGGTGATCCGTCACCATGCCGAACCCCGGTGCGAGCCTCCAGTGAGTCCCGGTAGGCCACGACGCCATCGTGAGGTTCGCCGCAATAGATCATTCGCCCGCTGTCGAGAATCACGGCGCGATCACAGAACAACCGAACCATGTCGGGCGAGTGAGTGACGAGCACGATGGTGCGACCGTCTCGCTGGAAGCCGCGAACTCGTTCGAGGCACTTGCGCTGAAAGGCCTCATCGCCGACCGCGAGCACTTCGTCGATCAGCAAGACGTCGGGTTTCAGATTCACTGCGACTGCAAAACCGAGCCGAGCGAACATGCCCGAGCTGTAGTGCCTGACCTGGGTATCGATGAAAGCCGGGATCTCGGAGAAGTCGATGATGTCTTCGATCATCTGGTCGATCTGCGCCTTGGAGAATCCCAGGATGGAACCGTTGAGATAGACATTCTCCCGGCCGGTGAGGTCGGGGTGGAATCCGGCTCCGAGTTCCAAAAGGGCACTCATGGACCCGCGGACCCGCACCGCACCCGAGGTCGGGCGAATCGTCCCGGAAACGCACTTGAGCATCGTGCTCTTGCCGCTGCCGTTGTGGCCGAGAATCCCCACGGTCTCGCCGGCCTGGACATCGAACGCAACGTCGTGGAGTGCATCGAAGGACTCTGACCGCCCCCTGCCAACGGCAAGAAATCGCTCCATCATCGAGGTGCTACCACCGGTTTGGCGTTTGAACGTTTTGGTGACGTGGTCCACCTCGATGGCGGTGTAACTCACCTCAGATCACCTCGCCGAAATCGCCTTCGAGCCGGGCGAACGAGCGCATGCCCATGACGAGCAGGACAAGTGCGAAACCGAACGAAATCCCGAGCATCTGAACGTAGAACCCAACGCCTTGATCCATCAGGAAGGCGAAGTCTTTCTCCTGCGCCGCGGGCGACAGATTGTTGGGGTTGTACAGCACCCGTTTGAACACGACCACAGGACCCATCATCGGGTTCAGGCCGGCAAGGATCGTGTTGTCCCCCAACGCATCAGCCACGAACTGGAATGGATACACGATGCAGGTGAACCAGAACCAGGCCAGAAGCCCCAGCTCGAGGAAGTGATTGGTATCGCGGTAGTACACGTTGTAGGCGCTCAGGAGCAGCCCGAGGCCAATCGCGAGCAAGAGGGTCAACAGGAGCGCGGGTATCAGAAGCCACATCATCGACCACTCCGGAACGTGGCCGAAAGCAGCCAGTCCGACCAACAAGACGATCATCTGGAAACAGAAACTGATGAAGGATGCGCCGACTGCTGCGATCGGAAGAATCTCCCGAGGAAACCACACCTTCTGCACCAAGGGTCCGTTGCCGACGATCGAGGCGGTTGCGCTGGCCAGGCCGGTGGCGAAGAGATTCCAGACCAGCAGCCCGGAGAGCAACAGCAGGCCATAGCGGGGCGCTCCCGCATTGAGGACCAGATCGAAGACCACACTGAAGACCGCGAGGTACAGAAGCGGGTTCAGGAGCGTCCACAGGAATCCCAGGACGCTGTCCTTGTAGCGGACCTTCAGCTCGCGTCGAACCAGATTGCCCAGCAGTTCCCGATAGTCCCAGACGTCGAGGGCCCGACGGGTGAAGGAACGGGGAACACTGCCATGTTCTATGAGCGGGGGAAGCCCATCGGCCGGTACTGCGGTCAAGGCAACAATCGTAGTCTCGGCACGTCGATCTTCCGGGTACCCGGACCCCTTCGACCGAGGTGATACCTTCGATCCGTGTTCGGGCCCAGAGAACTCGCTAGCAAGATCTTCAAATCCAGCGATCGCGATTCCGGCGAAACTGACATGGAACTTCGGCTGTCCGCGCTCGAGAACGAGGTCAAAACGCTACGGGCCGAGCTGGGTGCCGTCGTCAGAATGATCGACGGTCATGGCCAGGTCTGAACATCTGACTCCCGACGACAACACCATCGCTGGGTCAGGAAGCATCGTCAGACTCACTGGCCAGTTCGACACTCGTGCGCTCGCCCACCTGCCCGAGCGTCTTGACAATGCTGCGATCGTGGTGGCGGAGCCCTCCCTCGCAGTTCGGTTACGTCAGACCGGACTTCGTGTGCCCGTGGTCGATGACACCACCGGTTCCGCCGTCATCGACGCGACGGCCGAGCGTTTCCGGCCTGATGCAACCCCTGAGGTCATCGACCGGACACTCGTGGCCGGGGCGGCCCACCGTCGGATGGCTCAGCTCGGCGATCCCGGCGGATCGGATCTGGCGGGGCGGGTCTCACTTGCGCTCGAACGGCTCGATGGTGCGCATGCTGAATACGGCCATGCCCACGCACGCAGGTTCGTTCAGACACTCGAACGATTGCGCCGCCCAGGCGGGCGCGTCGCAACCCTGCTCGAGCTCTCGTCGTTCCCGGTGGTGACCGAGATTGCCGCTGAATGGGGCTTCTGGTGTGCTGCCACGGTTCGGGAAGGCAACGACGCCCAAGCGCGGCCCTCGAACCCATTCGATGCAACGTTCGGGCGCCGCGTGGAGCTCAACGTCGAGATCGAAACCCAGCGTCTCCCGTGCGAGGACGAGTTGTTCGACGTCGTCTTGGCCCTCGAGATCATCGAACATCTCCCCCGAGACCCCATGCAGCTGTTGGTCGAAGCGAATCGGGTCCTGCGAACCGGTGGCCAATTGATCGTGTCAACACCCAACATCATCGGAGAGCGGGCTATCGGGCTCGCCCGGCAAGGTCTCCACCCGGCCAACTACTACTTCTTCGAGCGCTCAGGCTCGCTCGACCGCCATCACTTCGAGTGGACCCCGGCCCTCCTTGGCTCAGCACTCCGAGCAGCCGGGTTCTACGTCGATGAACTCGCCACGCACTTCTCCTGGTGGGATTCGGAGCCTTCGTTGAGCAAGGATCTCGATCGTTTCAACCATCCCCGCCACCTGCGGGGCGACAACATCATCGCGACCGCCACAAAGGTGACGTCGTTGGTCCAACGTATGCCAGACGAGCTCTACACCGGCGAGGTCACCGAACCGGAGTGGGTGCTCTCGGGAGCGTCCCAGCCGCGGCTCCAGCCCTGATCACGGCCGCGACACCGCCGGGGGTCAGCACGAGAGGTCAGCGCTGGGAACCGGTGTAGAAGCGATCCGACGTTGCGAGTTCGATCGCATACGAAACATCGTCGATGCTCAGCAGCCGGTTCGACCAGTACTCCATGGACTCCGCCGATGGCTCACGCCCGAAGACTCGCTTGTACATACGTTCGGTTCGATCTCTCCTCGATTCCAGGGACATGTAGAAGTTCTTGCCCACGTCGATCCGACTGATGCGGCCCGAGTTCATGAGGTCGACCCAGTAGGCCAGGCCGGCCGAGTCGGGGTCCCGATGAAGGATGTCTCGATAGAGGGTTGCCACAAATCCTGAGGGCGTGGAACCGGCGCTTAGGTAGTACTCGTCAGAGGCGAGGAAGTAGGCACCGATGTCATCGAAGCGGGCACCGCTGCGCATCACACCCTTCCAATACTCGGCTCCCTCGGCGTCGGGTTGACGACCGAAGGCCGTCTCGTACAGATCCAACAGCATTGTTCCGGCAAAGGCGTCGCTCTGAACGATCTCGGTGGCCACACCAACACGATCTTGTGAGGTGTAGATCCGCTGACTCCACGCTTCGATCTGAGCAGCGCTGGGGTCAGCGCCAAGGAAGGTGTCGGCCAGCGACTCGACGTACTGTCCGATTTGCGCAGTCTCGGCCCGGATGATCGGGCCCACGGTGAACCAGTCGGACTTGAGGCCCAGGGTCGTCCTTGCTTTCCAGCCGGTTTGGGTGACGGTGCCGTTCTCGAAGCGGAACTCGATCTGAGTGACTCGCCCACCGTCGGCCCCCAAGCCGTTGCGGCCTGTGACGGCGAGGTCGAGCAGCTTGCCCCGCCCAAACTTCGCCTCGAGTGCCGAAACGTCGACGGTCTTGGTCCACTGGCGATTCGGATTCGACTCGACGTTGTCGCCGTCGTCTTTGACCGAGGCGAACGTTCCGCCTGCGGTGTGACCACCGGTGCTCGAGGAGAACTCGGTTCGGGCAACTCGGCCAGCACCATTCAGACGTACGACTCCGGTCGTCGCCGCGATGGCTGCGTCGGTTCGGGGATCGGTTGTCGCTTTGATCGCTGCGCCGGATTTCTGGTGGAAACGGCCCCAGAAAACCTGACACCGAGTTGTCTCGCACGTATCCGCCCATGGTTGGTGACGGGTATCGCCTGCCATCGCATAGCTTCGGGCGGCGACCGCCTGGGCTTCCAACGCTGCAGCCGGCCACTTGGCCGGCGACTCGTTGGGAACAACACCCCGCAGATACTCCTCGATGGTGGTCAGATTGACGGTCCTGTGGTTTCCTGCCGAGTAGGTGGCAACAATCTCCCCCGAGTACCAGGTGCGTGCCGACCCGCTCCGGCATACGTGCAGCATTGACTCGTGACTGTTCGGATCGGCGCTCGTCTCGGCGATCAGACGCACACCGGAATGCCCGGTGATACCGCCGAGGACTGTCCAGGGCCCCGCGCAGGAGTTGGCGAACGACACCACATACTGGTTGCCGTCCCACCTGACACGCACGGCTCCCTCAGAGATGTAGCCCAGGTCTTCATCGGCCGGGCCCCGCATGAGGATTCGACCACTCTCCAGACCTACGGCGGTGGAGCGCCCCTTGTTGTAGCTCAGGTCAACACGTACGTGGTTGGGATCGACGATGTTGTCGGCGGGAACGGTTCCTGCGCTGGTTCCGCTGTAGAAGTGGTCGAGGATTCGACCGCTGTCCCAGCCGTGGTCCTGGGCATAGCCCAGCGCCCCGTATTGTCCCAGGCCTCGACCATGACCCCAGCCGCGCCCGGAGATCTCCACCGTGGCGGTCCCGGTGGCCGCTGCGGCGGGACCCGACGCAAGGAGGGGAAGCAGAAGGACCGCGACTGCGACGGTCGCTCCAACGCGAAGAATTCGTGATCGACAGGAGTGCATACATAGGTCATCGGACCTACGTCGCCGCTCTAAAGAGGTTCGCCTTTGAATATTCTGAGTACACCAACTACCTCAGTGGCCCGCCAGTCGTACGGGCAAAAGGACCAGCAACAGCTGTTTTGTCGGCGCAATCGGGGGTTAGCCGGTGACCAATCGGTAGTAGGCCGGACTCGCGATCATCCTCGCTGCAAGGGTCAGATCGTCCGAGCCGAGCAGATCCTGCGCCCAAGCCTCCCGCTGTGCGCCGCTGGGGGTTGACCCCGAAACCCGCCGGTACAGGGCATCGACCCGGTCGCGGCGGCTTTCCAGCGAGTCGTAGAAACCGGCTGTGACCTCGGCCGGGGTTGCCCGGCGGGAATCGATCAGATCAGCCCAGTACGTGCGACCGGCTGCGTCGGGTCCGCGATGAAGGAGGGACCGGTACAGCGCGTCCACGTAGGCGCCACTCGATCCAGCCCGTGCGAACAACTCGTCGGAGCCAAAGAAGTAGACACCCATGTCGCGAAGGCTGACCCGTTTGGAGTTGAGCAGCCCCGACCAGTACTGCTTGCCCGCGTTGTCGGGTTTGCGACCCAACGCACGCTGGTACATGTCGTTCACGATCGAGTCGGTGAACCGAGGGTCGCGCACCATGGCAGTCCCGAGAGCGATCGTGCCCCCATGATCAGTCTTCCAGTTCCAGTGGTCGATGAACACCGGCTTGTTCTGGTCAGGGCGCAAGCGTGCCAGCACCGCCGATATGTACTCGTAGTCAGAGGACTTCTTGAACTTGGAGCCACTGAGGTCATACCCGGTCAGCACCGCATCGACGGCGATCTCAGAGCCGACGTGGGTCGAGGCGACCGCGACCGGACGCTCATCCCCGAACCGAATCCATCGCCCCTGCGACTCGAGGACCCAGCCGCCGTTGCGGTTCGGGCCGGCAACGACTGCAACAGCACGACCCGTCGTGACGTCACCGTACGACGTGGCCTGGCCATAGCCGATGACCTCTCCTCTCTCGGTGACGACGTAGCCGCTGTGCCCCTCGGGCCATGCGGAGATGTCGACTACGGTGCCGCTGGGTTTGGTTCGGAGCGACGCCGGTGGGGTGTTGAACACCGGGTTGAGCTGCCCCGAAGCTGACACGGTGTAGCCGACCTTGTCGTCGTTGATATCACCGGCCACCGCAGGACCCGAGGACGAACGATCGACTACCCGACCCCCGAATGCGTGCAGGAAGCCGTCCGAAGTGACCACGTAGCCGCTCTTTCCGCTGTCTCGGACGATCAGATCGACCGGTGACGATCCTCCCGGCCGACCCGAAACCGCCGGTGCATCACCGTAGGGAAGCACGGTGCCGTTCTTGGCCAGGACATAACCTGCGGTAGCAGTGCCGCCGACGGCGATTGCTCCGGCTCCCCCGGGAGGCGCGTTGTCGGGTGTCGGCTGGCCCAGCGCAGGGCGAAGCCCCCCGTGAACGTCGACCGCCAGCAGCTTGGGTCCAAAATCGTCGCCCTCGATGCCATCGGAGGCATACGGCACTGCTGCGTTGACGTTCTTGGGGGCGAACTGGGCTTTCATGTCGGCAACCACCGGCATGGTCCAATTGCCCGGGCACGAAGTCTGGCCGAGATCCCGGTGTCCCAGGATGGTCGGTACGGACACGTACTGGGCCGGTGGGTGTTTGAGGACCCCGTCGGTGGCGGTGTTCTTGAGCAACGCTCGACCGTTGGGATCGACACCGTGGAGACGAAGTTTCCACTCTCCGAGCCGCTTGACGGCCTGGAGCGCCTCGGCTGAGGGTCGTGCTGGCGACGGGCGTGAGATGTTGCTCTGATGCTGGCCCAGCAGGGCGACGGCAAAGGTGTTCGAGTTGAAGCCGCGTGCGTGGCCGCCGATCACGGGACGGTCGACCCCACCCGAGCGGCCCTCCCATATGGTGCCAAAACGATCGACCAGGAAGTTGTAGGCCACATCGCACCAGCCGCGTGTCACGGTGTGGAATCGCTGAATCCCACGCAGCAGTTTGGGAACCTCGTCTTGGGAGTACGAGTTGGTTGTGACGGTGTGGTGAACCACCATGGCCCGCATGCTGTCGGCGTAGCGAGGTCCGTCCTCACATCCCTCGGTACCCCTCTGAAATCCGGTCGTTCCCCAGTCGCTGTTCGACCGGATCGACGGCTTTGCCCCCCATGACACGACACCCTTGGCGAAGGTTTCTTTGGCGAGCACTTCGTTGGCCAGCGCGGTGCGCTCGGCGGGAGTCGGATCTGGCACGTCCAGCGCCTCGGTGGCCAACGAGGCAGCGGCCCCGTCCAGCAGCGCCACCTCGATGGTGGTGGTTCCTTCCCCAACCCAGATCGGGCCTATCGCTCCTTCGCCTTTTTCAGCGGCCGGGCTTGAACCTTCCTGACCCTCGAGACCGTCGGGGCCCTCTTCGCCGTCGTAGTGGAGCAGCGCCCAATCACTCCACTGACCGTCATTGCTGGAGCGGATGGCCAGTTGGCTGTGGTCCAGCCCGCGACCGTCGAGGTCGAGCGGCTGCACGGTAACCATTTCCGATTCCCGGTCCAGCGGAACCACTGCGACCGGCAGAGTCGAGCTGGCTGCGAGGACGTGACTGTCGTTCGAAGCCGCCGAAACCAGCACCGCGGCGAGCTCGGACCCCACGCTGCGGTTCTCGGCGAAGAGACTGTGTGTCGCGGACACCCTGATATCACCAGGGGATCCCGCCTCCTCGGCGACAGCCGGGCTGCTCAGCACCACAGACGCAAGAAGCATCGAGCTCGTGAGGGCGGCGCACGCCGTTCGGAAGATAGTCATAGCAGTCATCGAGATGTCCAAGCACCCCACTCCCCCGCCTAGAGGAACGGTCAGTCTAAGCAGCCCGAATCGGTCGATCGCAAGGCCAGAGAGCAATCGTCAACTGACCAGCCCCGATGTGACGGTCACGTAGAGATTTCGTGTCAACACTGACCGCGGTCGGTCGTGCTCCGCTACGCCGGGTCGCCCGCTGCACCGAGGCGCAGTTCGGTCACGTCCATCTCAAGGGCGTCGACGATCAGCATTCGACCGATCAGAGGGTTTCCGATTCCAAGAATCAGCTTGAGCGTCTCGGCGGCCTGGATGGTGCCGATGATGCCGGGAAGCACACCGAGAACCCCCGCCGTAGAGCAGTTTGGCGCAACTTCGGGCGAGGGTGGGCTGGGCATGAAACCGCGGTAGGTGAAACCAGCTCGGGGATCGAAGACTGTGACCTGACCCTCGAACCGGAACACCGAGCCATACACGACCGGCGTTTCACTCAGCACGGATGCGTCGCTGAGGGCGTACCGCACGTCGAAGTTGTCGGCGCCGTCGACCACCACGTCGTACTGTTCGATCAGGTCGGCAGCGTTGGCGGAATCGACCCGGATCGGATGGGTGACGATCTCGACATCGGGGTTCAGGGACGAAAGCGTCTGGCGGGCGCTGTCGACCTTGGACCACCCGACCTTCAGGCTGTCGTGCAAAATCTGGCGTTGCAGGTTGCTGAGATCAACGGTGTCCATGTCGGCCAGCCCGATCGTCCCCACGCCGGCGGCCGCGAGGTACAGAGCCGCCGGGCTGCCCAGCCCGCCGGCACCCACGATCAAGACCCGGGCAGCCAACAGCTGTTCTTGGCCTTCGGGGCCCACCTCGGGAAGCAGCAAATGGCGTGAGTATCGCGCCAACCGGTCGGGATCGACCGAAGGCACATCCCATGGCCGACCGGAGGCCTTCCACTCGGCGAACCCCCCGGCCATGCTGGACACATCGGTGTAGCCGAGATCGGACAGCGTGGCTGCAGCCAGGAGCGATCGAACACCGCTGGCGCAGTACAAGATGAGCTTGCGGTCCTTGGCACCCAGCTGGGCCGAGATCGTGGTCTCCAGGACACCGCGGGGGATCGTGAACGCGTGCGGGATCAGGCCCTGCGACACCTCATCGGGTTCCCGCACGTCGACCATCGCCGCGCCGGCCTCACGCAGATCGGCGGTGTCGTCAACAGTGATTTCGGGAATTCGGGCCCTCGCTGCCGCCAGAAGGGATGCGAGATCGCTCATGGCGTGGACGGGCTCAGGATCTGGGGAAGCACCTGACTGATCGAGCCGCCTACGACGACGTCGGCGTAGTGGTCCATCTCGGTTGGTTCTCCATTGACGATGACCACGTTGGCACCGGCAGACTTGGCGATCGGCACCATTCGGTTGATCGGCCCCACCGAGAGCGTCGACCCAACCGCCAATAGAAGATCGCACGACTCGGCGGCCGCCTGGGACCGAATGAGGTCCGTTTCCACCAAACTCTGACCGAAGCTGATGGTGCTGCTCTTCAGTATCCCTGTGCATTCAGGACAGGCGGGATCGGGTTCACCGCTCCGAACCCGATCGAGGGCAGCCTGCATGGGTGCTCGGTAGTCGCAGGACAGACACACCACGTTGCGCACCGACCCATGGATCTCAACCAGTCGATCGGGGTCAGAACCCGCTTTGATGTGCAACCCGTCGACGTTCTGGGTGACCAAGAGGTTCAGCTTGCTGCTGCGTTCAAGTTGCAGGAGGGCATAGTGGCCGGAATTGGGTTGGGCCTCCCAGATCGGCGAGTTCGCTCTAACCTTCCAAGCCGCTCTCCGAAGCTCAGGATCGGCGACATAGTGCTGCAGGGTCGAGGCCCTCTCGGCGGCTGGGTTCTTGGTCCAGACACCGTTGGGACCGCGATAGTCCGGGATCTCGCTGTCGGTGGAGATACCAGCGCCGGTGAGCACAGTGATCGAGCGCGAGTCGTTGATGTACTGTGCCGCATTGCGCACGGCAACCTTGTCGAGCGTCACTGTGTCCAGGGTAGCGATTCACTAACGTTGCAGATCGTGGAGGTAGATCAGGCGGATTTTGCTCGAGTGGTTGAAG
>JBLYYW010000362.1:0-9844 GCA_048550155.1 Acidimicrobiales bacterium
CAGCTTGTACTCGGTGGGCGACAGCTCGACGACGGTACCGGCTCTGGTGACACGGTGGGCGTCGTCGTCGAGCTCCAGGTCGGCGCATCGGAACACGCTGTTCGCTGCGGCTTGCCTGCTGCCATCCAGACGGAGCTGTACTCGGGCGACGAGTTCGGCGATAGCGAACGGCTTGACCATGTAGTCGTCACCGCCGCTCGTGAGGCCCCTCACACGATCGTCGGTCGAGTCGCGTGCGGTGAGAAAGATGATCGGGGTCTTGTCGCCTGCATCACGCAATCGCCGCAGCGTCTCGAACCCGTCGAGCTCGGGCATCATCACGTCGAGCACGATGAGATCGGGGCGCCGGTCGGCGACCGCAACGAGCGCCGCTCGTCCATCAACAGCCGACACCGTGTCGATCCCAGCCAATTGGAGGCCGGACTCGACGAGGTACCGGATGTTCTCCTCGTCATCCACGACGAGCACGAGCGGCGTTCGTTCGGGCATCAGGCGCTCTGGATCGAGGTCAGGATGGCGTCCGCCTCGGCCCGGATGGTCGATTCGTCGACGAGGTCGCCGGCCTGTTCGGTCAGCACCTCAGCCCAGCCGTCGATGATGTCGGCAGCAGTGCCGCTGTTGTACATCGTCTCGGTGAGCTCGGAGATGGCGTCGGCATACAGCTGGGCGAAATCGTCGTTGGCCATGAAACGTTCGGCGAGAATGTTGCCGCCCAGCGGACCTGTTCCACCGGCCGGGCCGCCGGCCGCAAGATCTTGACCTTGCGGAGGACCGGCCGGCGGGCCAACGCGACCACCGCCCTGACCGCCTGCGCCGGGGCCGCCACCGTTGACGTTGGCGGTGTCGAACGCAAGGTTGAGGTCCCAGTTGACGACGGTGAACCGGTCGGTGTCGGGGTCGTAGTACAGGTAGCTGTTGTTGCCCGGGCCGTCGATGTCGTCGAAGTTGCCGACCAGCTCCTGGAACGCCAGATATGTTGCGAACGCCTCAACGTCCAACTCGTCACTCAGCTCATCGGCGAAGGTCGCGTCGTCGCTGTTGTTGATGAAGTCGAGGAACTCGATGAGAGGTTCCAGGTCATCGTCACCGGCCTTCTGATTGAAGACATCGTCATAGGCGTCGGGGTCGTCGCCGCGATAGCTGTAGTCCCCTTCGCTGTCGGCTTTGTAGAGCAGCCCGTCGTCGGAATCGAAGTTCGCTTCGGCCCAGACTTCGTCGGGGTGTTCGATTGCCAACCGAAGTTCGGTCTCACCGCCGTTGACGGTGAACGTCGTGGCGATCGCTTCCTCGGTGGCGAGTCCTGCTGTCTCGAGGAGTTCGAGTGCGACCGCTTCGTTCATCGCCGTTTCGGTCGAGTTCGATCGGATGACCAGGTCGCCGTAACCTTGGTAGGTCTGGTCGTCGACGTACTTGTCGAACCGGATGAGCCACGGCAAATCCTCGGGGTTCTCAGCGGTCTCGCTGGTCAGACCGAACAGCGACGAGTTGCCCTTGAGCCGCAGTCCGACGTTCTCGATCGTGGTCCCGTCGATCGTGATCGTTGCCTCGATCCAGTCTTTCTCGCCGGTTGTTTCATATGTCTCGATCATCGCATCGTAGGCGTCCTGGTCGTACTCGATCTCGATGTCGTGGACGACGGCGCTATCGAATAGGGCAACTGTGCTGTTGGAGTCGATGCCGGCGCTTGCGGCCAATGCGAGCTCGCCGGTCGAGTCCGAGACGACGGCTGCTGAAGACATCCCGGCAGCGGTGTCGTCGGTCGAGTCGGTGGCTGAACACGCCGAGGCCACGAGAGCGAGACCCAGCGTGGCGGTAGCGAAGGTCTTGGGGAGTGTGGGGTTGATCCTCATCGGTCGTTCCTTGTCTGGTGGGGGGTTGATATGGATCATCGAACATTGCGAGCTTCCGGAAGGTCTGCGAGGAGTCTGGGAGTTGTCTGTGAATCGTTCCCCGGAAGCCCGAAGCGGGCTCACAGAGAATTCCCAAACTCGTTTGGTTTGGTGAGTGCATTCCCAAACCAGCCGCTTAAGGAGCGCACCATGTCCAACTCACTCGTCATCGCCGCCGACCTCATGGCAATCACCGTCTTGGTGTTCGCCCTGTACTTCCCCCGCTATCACCGCAAAGACATGGTCGTGGCGATCCTCAGCCTCAACATCGGAGTCATGGCAGTCGCCACGGCGCTCGCCTCCTCGGAAGTTTCGGCCGGACTCGGGCTCGGCTTGTTCGGTGTCCTCTCGATCATTCGGTTGCGCAGCTCGGAGATCGCCCAGGAGGAGATCGCCTACTACTTCTCGGCCCTTGCCCTCGGTCTACTCGCCGGCTTCGAGGTGAGCCCGCTGTGGCTGAGCCCGGTGTTGATGAGCGCCATCGTCGCTGCACTGTTCGTCGGTGATCACCCCAGTCTCTTCCCCCACAGCCGGCAGCAGACGGTCAACCTCGATACGGCATTCACCGATGAGACCAAATTGACCGCCCGGCTCGAGGAGCTGCTGGGCGGCGAGGTCATGAAGCTCAAGGTGAAGAAGGTCGACCTGGTCAACGACACCACATCGGTCGATGTCCGCTACCGCCTGAAAACAGGCGATCCAGCTCGTGACCACGAGCGCGTCGCGATCGGACACTGATCATGGGTCTTCTCATCCCAACTCGTACCGCTCTCGCGGCCCGGCCGATCGAACCTGTGGAACGCCTCTCCCCCATCTCGCTCGACGAGCTGAATGCGGCCGCCGCTCTCCAGGAGCGAGTCGACCGCAAGTATGTTCTGACAGAAGATCAGCTCGCTGCGCTGATCGACGAGTTGGCCGATCGGCTCGCCGTTCTGGAGATCGACGGTCGTCGCAGCTCCGCCTATGAGTCGGTCTACTTCGACACCCCGGCGCTCGATTCCTACCACGGTGCCGCATACAAGCGGCGACGCCGCTTCAAGGTCCGGACCAGGTCATACCTGGACACGGAGACGACGATGCTGGAGGTGAAGACGAAGGGAGTCCGCAAACGGACCGTCAAACATCGGATCCGCCACGATTACGATCAGCGCTCGACCATTGGCGAGGGTGGTTTCCGGTTTGTCGACACAGAGACCGGAATCGAGGGTCTCGGCCAGACGCTCGACCCCACCCTCACCACCCGGTACGACCGAATCACGCTGGTGGATCTCGACGATGTCGCTCGGCTTACCGTGGACGCGCACCTCAGCTGCACCGACTGGACCGAGCGAGAGGTGGGACTGAGCGACAAGTTCGTGGTGGAAACCAAGTCGGGTGGCGCGCCCAGCGTCTCGGATCGTTGGCTCTGGGCCAGCGGTATCCGTCCCGAGAAGATCAGCAAGTACTGCACCAGCCTCGCTGCGCTCCACCCCGAGCTGCCATCGAACAAATGGCACCGCACCTTGGCCAGGCACTTCTGAAAGAACTGCCGACGGTCACCGCAGTTGCCTCTACCGCCACGGTTGCGGTAGACGCGATCATCCTCGCCTACCGCAACCGATTGCACTGCCCTACTGCAACACGAAAGTCCCCTAAGAGCCGGGCACGTTGAGGAGCATCAACTGCCCATCCTCGAGCTTGAGGGTTGTATTGTCCGGGCCTGGCGCGGTTTCGAGCAGGGTTCCGTGGGCCTGGACGTCGAGCAACCACGTGCCTTCACCGAACCACTCGGAAGCATCAACGATTCCGCTGGACTCCCCCCGAGGGTCGTTGACGGTCGCTACGACCGTCCACTCACCGCTTGCGAAATCGTGGCGCCAGATCTTTGCTTCGCTGGTGTCCTCTTGCACCATCAGGCTGTTGCTGCTGGTGTCGAGGTTGTCGGGGCTGGTGAATGAAACGAATTCGTCACTGCCGGGAGCGTCACCGTCTGCCAGCACTGAAAAGCTGTCGACGATCCTCGGGTTCTTCTCGTTGAATTCGAACCGATAGATCCTTCCGTTGTCGGCGGACCCGACGGTGCCGCTGACACCGCGCTGCAGCCGACCGGTTTCGGGGTCGGGAATCACGCGGGTGGCCCCGGTGTCAGCGATGTAGACGACACGCGGATTGTTGACGTCGTAGGCGATGTCCTCGAGCCGGATGAACTGGAACACGTTGTTTTCGTTTGACCAATTCTCCAGCTGGTCCTGGGCGTTCTCGGTTCCGGTGAGTCCCTTGGCGATGTGTTTTGGAACCCGGATGAACCGGCCTCGGAAGTCATCTCCGACCCCGATATCGAGGTAGTCATTGGCGTCGTTGAACGCGTCGTTCGCTTTGACCTTGCCGTCGTCGTCGTGGGTCACCTGGAATGCCCACAGGCTTCCTCGATCGAGCATGATGTGACGTTCAAGGCTGGCCAGGTACATGTAGAGCTGGGACGATGGGGCCGCAAACGTGTCGTCGGTGGTGAGCATCGCATGTCGGCTCCATCCACCGGGGACCACAATCGTGTTCTCGTGGTTCAGTCTGCCCATACCTGCGACCTCGGTGAACTCGCCGGTCTCGTGGTCGAGCACGACGTTGTAGCCGGCTTGGCGGTCCGGCGCCAGAGATGCGTCGGCCGGATAGATCGCATCGGGAGGAACCGGCACCGGGTTGCTCGACTCTTCCCCGACGAATACATAGTGCTTCGAAAGTCCCTCATTGGGACCTGCAACCGAGGCCGAGCAGAATCGCACGAATCCTTCTTCGGGACCGATCGCGACGCTGGCGTCGAGCACTGCGCCCTGGCTGGATCCCGGGGCTGTGTCGAGCGTCAATTTGGAGAGCGAGGCATTCTGAAAATCGGCACTACCACGAAATGGTATGGAGGTTTCCTCGTGGGCGACGTAGACGTCTACCGTCGATCCTTCCCCGGGCACGATGCCGATTCCATCTGGAATGCCCTGGAACTTGAAGCCGGAGACACCTGCATCCTCGCCGACGCTGAGAATCGCCTTGACCGTAGATCCGGCTGGAGCGTCCGCTGCGAGTGTGATGTAGGGATCCTTTTCCGTGAGAAAGCCGCCGTTGGCTGCCGCTGGCGTCGGTAACGCAGCAACGCCGCTCAGCATCGCAGCACCCGCCAGAAAGGATGTGGCCCGAAGGCCGAAGGAAGATCGCATGACCAGGTTCTCCTCTGATGAAGTTTTTGCGGCCCGGTCTGGGCCACATCGCCTTGCGCCTTGCGGCGCTTTCTACGATCCTTGCACAGCTTCGCAGTCGCTGCACTCGACAGCCCCGGGATAGCCTCGCCTCGTGACCGATGAGCCTGCCACTCCCCTCGGGCTTCGCGGGCGTTCCCAGCAAGTACCCCCCGCAATCACACGCGTCTTCGAGTGGGCGTGGGAAACGGTCACGGGAACCCTCTGGGGATTCATCCTCTTCCTGATCCTGATCTACGCCATCCCGTACGGACTCGCGCTGACCGCGATCGGCACCCAGGCCAGATCGGCCGAGGACTTCGCAGTCCTCGGTTTCGTCGCGCTGTTCGCGGTTGCGTTCGCCTCCGGTCAGCCTGCTCCGACACCGGCCATGGGGACATCGGCACTCCTCTTGGCCGGGTTTCTCGGTGCGTCGTTCGGACCCCTGGGAGTGGCTGCGCTCGCCGGCGGAGCGGCGACGCTCGGGCTGGTGGTGAGCTACGGAGCAGGGGCCACCGGCATCGGCCGGCTGCTGATCGACCGATTCGCCACTCGGGAAAACGTGGAACAAGCCGTCGATCGTTCGTTCAAGGTCATCCATGAACACGGAATCAAGGCCACCTTCGTGCTGGCTATCGTCCCGACACCGATCCACGCGTGGTCCGCAGTCGCCGGCGGCGCCTCAAACCTGCTCTTCGTGCGGTTCGTGCTGGCGGCATTCACCGGCTCAATGATTCGGTTCGGAATCGCTGCGCTGGTCGGCAACGGCATCGAGCAACTCCTGAGCTGACCCCGCCCCAGCGCCGATTCCTCCCTATTCGACAACTCGTAGCGTGGACGGCAGATCCATCTTCTGAATGCGTCTGGTGAGGAACAGCGGCGCGAGGGCGACGGCCACGATCCCTACCACGACCGCAGCAATGATCGTTGTCGGTGAGAGGTAGATGCTCAGTCCGAGGTCGGGGGCGGTAGTGCTCGTGATGCTGTCGAGCATCCATGACATGAACACAATCCCCGCAGCCAACCCCAGCAGAGTGGCGAATACGCCGATGAGCACGCTCTCCTTGACGACAACAGCAAGCACCGACCGGACGGGCAACCCGAACGCTCGCATCGTGGCATGTTCGCGCCGGCGCTCCTCGACGGTTATCCGCGTGGCGTTGAACGCAATGAGCAACGCCAGCACCAACACTGCGCCTGCGGTGATGACAAGGATCCCGCTGAACTGGGCCAGGGCTTCCTCGAACCCCTCACTTATTCTGGCCGCGGCCTGGGTTGACGCAACGCCGGGCAGGCCGAACAGGTCTCGCTGGAGATCGCTCCTGGTTGAGTCCGGCCCTGGGTAGGCATAGACATGATTTGCAGCACCGGCCAACCCAACCCGCTCGGCCTGGCCAAGGTCGGCATATGCGAACGTGCGAATCGGGTTGGCGTGGATGCCGTCCACGTTGAAGTCACTCTGGGCGAGCGTGAACCCACCGGATGGGGATCTGGCCGGATGGCGCAGGGTCACGATGTCGCCCACCTCGACCCCCAGGTCGTTGGCCGCCTTCTCCGCCAGCGCAATGCCGTTGTCCGGACCACCTGCGCCGTCGGTGATCGTCGGGGTCCAGGTTGCGGTGCCGAGCGGGACGAAGTCGAGCAGTAGATCGAGATCATCGGTCCCATTGGCTGACAGGGCTGTCACCGGCAGTCTGAGCACCGGGTCGATCGTGCCGACCGAGGAGGCGCCGGCGACGGCTGAGAGTACCTCGCCGTCGATCGGGTGGAAGGTGTCGAGCTGAACGAACACACGGTCAGGGTCGCCCTGCGTCATCTCCTCCCCCGCCCGGTCGAGAGTACGTACGAAGGTGTCCAGCAGCCCAAGCACGGCCACCATCGAGGTGATGGCAGCGCCCACGCCGACCGCTGTCAGCAGCGCACGCCGCGGATTGCGTACGACGTTGCGGAACGGCATCTGGTTGAGACTCGAACCCGGCAGATGGATCCGACTGGTCATGTCGGTGAGACGGTTCGTCTTGGCCGTGAGATGGCCGGTACGAATAGCGTCGATCGGTTCCACCCGGACCGCTCGCCACACCGGGATGGCAGCGGCCAAAATCGGAATCAGGAGTCCGAGGGCCGCAGCCCACGCGAAGATGCCGATCTGAAACGGGGTCTGGTAGATGGGCATCGGAAGGAACGAACGCAGCAGGTCCTCCATCGCTCCGCCGATCAGAAGACCCACGCCCACGCCGAGAACCGTTCCCAGGATCCCGACCTGGACGCCGATGAGGAGCGGTCTGATGGCCAGGCGCCACGGCCGTATGCCGAGGGCCATACCGATCCCGATCTCGCGACGTTGAGCCTCCACGATGCGACTGACGAGGTTGAACGCCGCGAGCGCAGCGGCTAGCAGGATCAGGGCCGAGAGAGCATTCCAGGTTCGCTGATCGTTCTCGATGTCGTCATAGAGCACCCTGAATGCGTAGGCCTCATCCTGGTTGGTGACCTCGGCACTGACGCCGAGGCCTGTCATGGCCTGGTCGAGCTGGGACTCGATCCGATCCCGGTCCGTGCCCGGCTCGAGCAGCACGACCAGGTCGTTCACCTGACCTGGAGCATCGGCCAGTCGTTGGGCCTCGGACAACGGCAGATAGGCGATGCCAAGTTCACCCTCGCCGAAGACACTGCCTTCTGGACCTTCGTAGAAAAAGTCCTCCGGGTTGATACCGAGGCCAACGTACGTGAGTTCTCTGTCTCCGGCCACCGTGACAGTTCCCTGAGGGGCAAGCCCGTAGAAGTCGGCAAACTTTGCTTCGAGCAGTCCCGTTCCACCTTCGGTTCCGACATCCGGGGCCGAACCTTCTTTCACCCATACGGCGTCGACCGCTGGGTCGGCCCCGAATCCCATGCCGACCAGGCGAGCTGCCACTAGGACCGGGCCGTCCTCACCGGAGGTCGACATCTGGCTATCGACGACGAGGCGCTCCGCAGCAACCTTGATCTCAGCAGCGTTCTCGATTCCTGCAACCGCCTCATCCAGCGCCCCTTCCTCGATGAAGGTGCCAGGGCTGAGCGTGATCTGGAGGTCGTGCATTCCGAGGTCGGCAAAGCTGGCATCGTTCGACATCTCGCGCCAGGTCGCAGTGCTGCCGAGCCCGGCGAACACGCCGGTGCCAATGGCGATCACAAGCGCGATAGCCACCACCGCCACCCAGTGGGACCGCAGGTCGCGCCACGACCACCTGAGCCAGAGGCCCCGGCTCGAGGGCGGGCTCGGGGATACGCGCTGCTGCTCGGTCACCATTGCAGCTCGCTGATGTCGGCCCGCCCACCGCTTGGAGGACCGTCGCTGACAATCCGGCCGCTCGACAACTCGATGACGCGGTCGGCGACCCGCGAGATCTCCCGGTTGTGAGTCACGATCAGCACCGTCATGCCCGCCCTGGCCTGTTCTTCCAGCACTCGGAGAATCTGAACCCCGGTCCGGAAATCAAGCTCCCCCGTCGGCTCGTCAGCCAACAGGATCGGGTGGCCGCTGGCCAGTGCCCGAGCGATCGCTACCCGCTGCTGCTCGCCTCCAGACAACTGATGAGGGAAGTGACGCACGCGATCCGCGAGGCCGACCTGATCCAAGGCACGCAACGCTCGCTCATCGGCGTCCTCGCGACCCCCGGCGTCAGCCCCGAACTTCACGTTCTCGTAAGCCGTCAAGGCCGGGAAGAGATTGAACGTCTGGAAGATGAAGCTGACGGTGTGGCGTCGAATCTCAGCTCGCTCACCCCGGCTCGCTCCGGAGAGATCCCGACCGTCAATCTTGACCGAGCCAGAAGTCGGTCTGTCCAGTGCGCCGATCACGTTGAGCAACGTCGTCTTCCCGCATCCCGACGGGCCCAGGATCACGACGAAGGCCGACTCATCAACGTGCAGGCTGATCCCGTCGAGGGCTGTGACGTCCACTTCGCCGACTCGATAGACCTTGGTCACCTCGTCGAGATCAACCCTCGTGCCGCTATGACCAATCCGGCCATCAACCGCCAACTGCTCACCAGCCGAATCCGAGTCCATGCCGTCATTGTCCAGAAAAGCGGTCCGGACCCCCAGGGCCCAACGTCACCGGATGCTCCCACCTCAGCTCAATCCGGCTCAACACGATGATCAACCCGTGAGCCTTGACCACTTTCAGTGACTGCTCTAGGTTCGTTCCAGCCGTTCCAAAAGGGGGAACGGCCCAACAATAGGAGACTCCAATGAAGAAGATCGCGCTCAGCTTCGGACTCGCAACCGGGATGATCATCGGGACCGCTGGCGCCGCAGCAGCCGGCGAATACACAGGAAACGGCCGGACAGCACCAGGTGGTGAGAAGGGCAAATCGGAATGCTCATACTCTGGTCTTGATGCCCCTGCTGACGTCGAGGGCACATTCCCGTTCGACGACGACCCGTACGGTGTGGATTTCCACGGTGTGCAGTCTTACGGACAATTCATAGCCTATGAAAAGACCGTCGGACCGCTCAATTTGCCGTTCCCGCTTCCGTCCCCGGGCCAAGCCTGCCGAGGAAACTAACCTCACGAACTCACCGGGACAGGGCCACCGCGAAAAACACTTTCGCTTTTAGGTCCTAGGGCGCCTGCCCAAACGTGCCGTCGATGTCGGGTGCCAGCGGCTACTTGTCTTTGCCGCCCTTGTTGCCGCGACCATTGCCGTTGCCATTTCCCTGGCCTGACTTCTTTTCATCGTCATCGTCGGCATCATCGTCATCGTCATC
>JBLYYW010000363.1:0-3216 GCA_048550155.1 Acidimicrobiales bacterium
ATGCGATCGGCTACGACAGCGCTGGGACGGTCGAGTTCATCGTGGACGATGAGACCGGTGATTACTTCTTCCTCGAGATGAACACCCGCCTCCAGGTAGAGCACCCGGTCACCGAAGCGGTCACGGGTCTCGACCTCGTGGAACTCATGATCGGATCCGCTTCAGGGGACCCGCTGCCGATCGATCAGAACGACGTGACGCACGAGGGTCACGCAATCGAAGCCCGCATCAACGCTGAAGACCCTGCACAGGACTTCGCCCCTCAGGTCGGGACCGTCTCGACCCTGCGAATACCGCCAGGCGTCCGCTGGGATGCAGCCATCGAAGAAGGCTCGGAAGTCTCTCCGCACTACGACGCCATGGTCGCCAAACTGATCGTGCACGGACCCGATCGCCCCACCGCTCTCGCATCCCTGGCTCGGGCTCTCGACGCGTTGATTCTCGGCGGTGTCGCTACCAACACCGGATTCCACCGATGGCTGGTTGGCCAGGCGCCGGTGGTCGAGGGCCGTGTAACCACCCGGTTCCTCGACGAAACCACGGTGCCCACTGCTCGTGAGGTGCCGGCAGCCGCAGAACTCGCCGCCGGGCTGCTTCAGACCAATCGCCGTTCGATTCCGGAGGCCAACCCCTGGAAGGGATTGCACAGCTTCGCCCTCACCCCGGCACGGCCCGAACGCTCAGTCCTACTCCGGGGCCTTGATGGTGAGGTGTACGACGCCGAGCCCCGGTTCGTTGCCGATGTCATCGGTGTTGCGGAACGAAACCACATCACCGTGAATGTCGATGGTCACTCCCACTACTTCACCGTGGTCGACCGCTCGACCCACTGGGCGCCGGCCACCGAGGACCCCCACGGCTCCGCTGGCGCGATCCTGTCTCCGTTCCCTGCGGTCGTCGCCGAGGTCCATGCCGAACCGGGCCAAGAAGTGGCCTCGGGCGAGGTGCTGGTCGTCATCGAAGCGATGAAGATGCTCCACTCCCTGAAGTCAGCTGGGCCCGGCGTTGTGGCCGAGGTTCGGGTGGCTCCGGGCGACCAAGTGGCGAGCAATCAGCTACTCGTCACGTTCGCTGACCATTAGGGCGGTGTTCAGTTGCAGTTCAGAAATCCGTGACACAGTGGCAGGATGAGAATTCTTGTTGTCGAGGACGAACGCACGGTGGCGTCGGCTCTGCGACGGGGACTTCAGGCCGAAGGCTACGACGTCGACATCGCCGACAACGGTGAAGATGGTCTGTGGCGTGCCCAGGAGGGCAGCTACGACGCGATCATTCTCGACGTGATGCTCCCCAGGCTCAACGGCTACAAGGTGTGCCGTTCGCTTCGAGACGGCGGCAACTGGACGCCAGTCTTGATGCTGACCGCCAAGGATGGCGAGTTCGACGTGGCCGAAGGGCTCGACACCGGTGCAGACGACTATCTCACCAAACCGTTCTCCTTTGTGGTTCTGTCGGCTCGTCTGCGGGCGTTGCTTCGCCGCGGAGGAACCGAAGGTGGCGAGGGTTCATCGTTCCAGGCCGGAGACCTCGTACTCGACCCCAAACGCCATTCGTGCCGAAGAGGGGACACTGCGATCGAGCTCACGGCCAAGGAGTTCGCAATCCTGTCCTTCATGGTCCGGCGTGCAGGCCAGATCACAACCAAAGCCGAGATCCTGGACAACGTGTGGGACTACGACTTCGACGGTGACCCCAATATTGTCGAGGTCTACGTGCGCCGTCTTCGCAAGAAAATCGATGAGCCGTTCCAAAGCCGTACGATCACAACCGTGCGAGGTGTTGGTTACCGACTCGAACCAGACCGGTGACGATGTCGAACATCTGGGGAAGTCTTCGCAATCGGGTGGCCCTGGTCGCTTCCGGTGTCACGCTGGTGCTGCTGGTCTTCGTCGCCGTGCTGCTGTTGGTGGCCCAGCAGCGTCAGCTCGACGACGCGGTCGACACGGCGCTTCGCGCCGAAGTCGCCGACGTTCAGCGAGAGCTGACCATCACCTTTGCCCGGTTCGAAGGCCGGCGTCCACGTGCGAACCAACTCGACGCAGCCCAGCTCGAACGGTTCGTGCGTGGTTCCTCAAACAACTTCCAGCTCGTCTCCCGCAACGGCGATGTCCGGCTTGCTGCGGGCCGGTTCTCCCAGGACACACCGATCGTCGACACCGATGAGCTCTTCGCTCCGGGCACAGACGGTACCTTCCAGACGGTCGTTGATCCCAGCGGAAATCGGTTTCGGGTGGTGTCGACCGACGTCGGAGCCCAGCGCGCCCTGATCGTGGGGTACTCGCTGGCCGACGTCGATGAAGCCCAACGCGCGCTCCGGCGAACGCTCGCCGTCGTGCTGCCCTCGTTGGCGGTCCTGTTGGGTGTGCTTATCTGGTTCTTCGTGGGACGGGCACTCGATCCTGTGGAACAGATGAGACGAGAGGTCGATGGCATCTCGGCGCAAGATCTCGATGCCCGAGTCTCCACCCCAGACACCACCGAACTGAGCGCACTGGCCACCACGATGAACTCGATGCTCAGTCGACTCGAAGCATCGTCGAGCAAACAACAGCAATTCGTCTCGGACGCTTCGCATGAGCTGCGCAGCCCCCTCACCGGAATCCGCAGTCAACTGGAGGTCAACCTCGCCCACCCCGAGGCACCGGGCCGGGCTGAAGCCGAGGCCGACATTCTGCAGGAGACGATCAGGATGCAGGCGCTGGTCGAGGACCTGCTGGCACTAGCTCGAAGCGACCAGGGCCGTCAGCACCTACCGATGGAACTGGTCGACCTCGACGATGTGGTGCTCACAGAGGTAGAACGTCAACGTCGGTCGACCGAGATCACCATCGAGACCACCGCTGTCTCTGCGGCTCAGGTCACCGGCAACGTCGATCAGCTCACCCGTCTCACCCGCAACCTGCTGACCAATGGGTTGCGGCATGGTACGCACCGGGTGACGGTGTCGGTTCGTCAAGTGGCCGGCCAGGTTGGCGGCACTGTGGAACTCGCGATCTTCGACGATGGTCCCGGTGTTCCCGAGGACGTGCAGGCCGGGATTTTCGAACGATTCACGCGCTCAGCCGATGCCCGTGACCGCGACTCGGGCGGGAGCGGTCTCGGGCTCGCGATCTGTCGAACGATCGCCGAGGGGCATGGCGGCTCTATTCATCTGGAGCCACCCAACCGTTTCGTCGTCATTTTGCCGATGGCCGAGACCCCTCAGACCTGAGGGCC
>JBLYYW010000364.1:0-5252 GCA_048550155.1 Acidimicrobiales bacterium
AGACAGTTCGGTCCCTATCCTCCGCAGCCGAAGCAGAATTGAGAAAGGTTGACCCTAGTACGAGAGGACCGGGTTGAACGTAGCTCTCGTGTGCCAGTTGTTCCGCCAGGAGCATGGCTGGTTGGCGACCTACGGAAGGGATAACCGCTGAAAGCATCTAAGTGGGAAACCCGTTTCAAGATGAATTCTGCCATATTAAGTAAGGCCTGTAGTAGGTGACTACGTTGATAGGCCGGACGTGGAAGCGCGGTAACGCGTGAAGCTGACCGGTACTAATCGGCCGAGCGGCTTTTATTATCTAAGCACTGTGTTGGACCGCAAGGTTCATAAAGACCTCGTGCTCGCTATGGAATTATCAAGAACGTGTCGGGATCCCTCTTTTTGGGTTCCTTTGACAAACAGATTTCGGTGGCGATAGCGGAGGGGTCACACCCGTTCCCATCCCGAACACGGAAGTTAAGCCCTCCTGCGCCGATGGTACTTGGGACGAGAGTCCCTGGGAGAGTAGGTCGCTGCCGGATTTCTCAAGACAGAAGCCCTATGGGTGTTTCTCACGAAACACCCATAGGGCTTTGTCGCGTTTTGGCCCTCGTCACGGGTGTGCCCGGATTCTCAACCTGTCGTTCAGGGTTACGCTGTGTTCTACAGGAGAGCACCGAGCAGGGTGGCGCTCCGATGCAGTTCATCAGTGATCGAGGAGATGTCTTCAGGCGGTTCACCCGGATAGAGACAGGCGACCGCTCCAATCGTGGTGCCGTCTCCGTCGGTAATCCAGGTTGCGAGCGAACCCAGCCCGGCGATGACTTCGCCCGTTGATTGAGCCCAACCCTGTTGGCGAGCTCGGGTCACATCGGACCGTTCCCCCCGGACCGGCGGCTGTCCAGCCAGGATTGCAAGCCCCGGAGCGCCCCGCTCGAGAGGATGCCGGGTTCCTGGGCGGTAGGAGATCATCGAATCACTCCCAGCGGGTTCGGCGCTGTCGATGGTGACGACGTCGCCGCCGCTGGGCACCGCCACGAACGCCGTCATTCCTAGTCGATTGGCGAGCCGCTCGAGCTCGGGGCGAGCCAACTCGCGGAGCGGACGCTCGACTCCGCGGCCCAGCGAGGCAAGCACGTGACCAGGATGGCAGCGCCCTCCGTTGTCGCGGCGTGTCATGCCGTGAACTTCGAGCGTTCGAACAATCCGGTATGCCATCGACCGGTGTATGTGGAGAGCGTCCGCGACCTCGTTGATCGTAGGCGGCTCCGCCGCGCCGGCGATGAGCGTCAATGCGGAAAGGCCCCTGTCGAGGGTTTGGTTCGTAACACTGGACGTGGCGCTCATCGCGCGAGATACTACAAGAATAGAACTTGATGTTCAACTATCGAGCACGCAGAGCATGAGGATGAAGGGAACGTCAGATGGGCCGAATCGTCACCGCAGCCAAGATCACCCACGTGCCGTCGATGTTCATCTCCGAACAGGAGGGTCCGCATCACGGATGTCGTGCACCAGCGATCGCTGGCTTGAAAGAGATCGCCGAACGCGCCCGCGCTGGCGGGGCAGACACGTTCGTTGTCCTGGACACGCACTGGCTGGTCAATAGCGGATACCACATCAACGCCAACTCCTCCCATGAGGGCTGCTACACCTCGAATGAGTTCCCACACTTCATCAAGGAAATCGATTTCAAGTACTCAGGTGCAACCGATCTCGGTCACGCGATCGCCGCCACCGCCACTGCGGCCGGGGTCGTCACCCGGGCCCACGACGATGTTCCCTCCCTCGGACTCGAGTACGGCACGCTCGTTCCCATGAAGTACATGAACAATGCTGACGCGGGACCCCCTCTCGACGTGCTGCCGATCGCGTCCTGGATGCACGACGCCACCTTCGAAGAATCCCGCGTAGTCGGCGAGGCGATCCGCACCGCCGTGGAAGCCAGCGACCGCAACGTCTGTCTGCTGGCGTCGGGCTCGATGTCGCACAGGATCTGGAGCAACGACCAAGTTGCCGACGGCATGTTCGAGATCTCACGACCCTTCAACGCACTTGTCGACCAGATGATGATCGATCTCCTCTCGAGCGGCCGCATCGCAGACTTCCTTTCCGCACTGCCTGACTATGCCGAGCACTGCAGTGGCGAAGGCGGCATGCACGACACAGCAATGCTCCTGGCTGCGCTGGGTTGGGACCGCTACCAAGGCCACGCCGAGGTGGTCACCGAATGGTTCGCCTCCTCGGGTACCGGGCAGTGCAACCTCACCTTCCCCGTTTCCGCTCACACCGAATCGCACGAAGGAGTACAGGCCTAGTGTCAACCCGTTCCTATCACAAGCTTGATCAGGCGGTTCCTCCGGCGCCTGCGGGCTGTCCGATGGACGCCCAGTTCTCCCCGTTCAGCGATGCATACGTGGCCGATCCCTATGCGGAATTGCTGCCCCGCCGAACCGAGACGCCGGTGTTCTACTCCGAGGAACTCAACATGGTGGTCGTCACGAGAATGGACGACATCGTCGAGGTCTTCACCAATCCCGAAACCTACAGCTCGGAGAACGTCCAAGACCCCGTGTTCCCGCTGACACCCGAGACCGTCGAGGTGTTGTCGACGCCAGATTTCAACCCGGTCGCAGTGATGTCGAACCGTCAGGAGCCCGACCACAAGCGCATCCGGCAATATACCAAGAAGGGTTTTTCCAATCGCCGGATGAAGGTGCTCGAGCCCTACATCCGTCAGCGCAGTCACGAACTGATCGATGAGCTCATCGCATCGGGCTCACCTGCAGATTTCGCGCAGGCGTTTGCAGTACCCCTGCCGGGAGACACCGTCTTCAGGTTCATCGGGTTTCCTGAAGAGCACGATGACCAGCTTCGGGCCTGGTGCGGGGAACGCTTGGCGTTTTCCTGGGGTCATCCCACACCGGAGCAACAACTCGACATCGCGACAAAGATGCTGGCCTACTGGCGTTACTGCCGTGAGTTCACCGCAAACAAAGCCGCCAACATGGGTGACGACTTCGCATCCGAGCTACTGGCCGACCACGAGGAGAACCCAGACGACCTGTCGTATCGGGAGGTCGAATCCATCATCTACGGTCTGTCGTTCGCAGGTCACGAACCGGTCACGCTCCTGCTGTTGAACAGTCTGTTGTGTCTTCTTCCCCGACGGGACAACTGGGCCGAGCTCGTCGCCGATCCATCCTTGATCCCCGGAGCGCTCGAAGAAGTCATCCGCTACGAATCACCTCAGATCGGCTGGCGACGGGTTGCCAACCACGACACGACCCTCGGCGGCATCGAGATCCCCAAGGGCACCAAGATCATGTTGGCCCTTGGCGCCGCCAACCATCAGCCCGACATCTTCGAGGATCCCACCACGTTCGACATTCATCGCACGAACTCCCGAAACAACATTTCTTTCGGCAAGGGAATCCACTACTGCCTGGGGGCCAAGTTCGCCCGATTCGAGGCCAAGGTGGCGATGGAGGTACTGGTCGAGAGGTTGCCTTCACTCCGGTTGGCCGGTGGTCAGGGCGAGCTGGATCGGGTTCCCAACATCAGCTTTCGCGGCCCCACCAGCCTGCTCGTCGAGTGGGATGACTGAGTGCCCACTAGCCTTACCCGGTGGTCTCAACTGCAATCGACGTAGCCGATGTCTCCTTTGGCGATGTCGGACCCGACACTGCCACCAAGGCTCGCAAGCGCTTGCTCGACGCCGCCGGCGCCTATGAGCGCGAACGTTTTGGGGACGCCCGAAGGATGCTGGAGAGTGTGAATCGGCTGGCTCCTGACGTGCCCGAAGTCCTGGAGTTGATGGGGCTGTGCGCCTATCGGACCCGGCACTGGAAAAAGGCAATCAACGAGCTCGGGCGTTTTCACGAGCTCACCGGTTCGGTGGACCAGCATCCGGTCATCGCCGACTCGCACCGGGCGATGAAGCACTGGAATGCGGTCGAAGACACCTGGACCGAGCTCGCTGCGGCGTCCCCGCACCCGGCCATCCTGGAAGAGGGAAGGATTGTCCTGGCAGGCGCCAAGGCTGACCAAGGGCGCATTCAGGATGCCATCCGAATCCTGGAGAACGCCAACCGGACCCGGCCCAAGAAGCCCAAGATCCATCATCTGCGCAGCTGGTACGCGCTTGCTGATCTCTACGAGCGGGCCGGAATCGTTGGCAATGCCCGCCGGCTGTTCGCTGATATCGCCCAGGCTGACCCTGACTTCGGTGACGCTGCGAAACGGTCAGCCAACCTGAAATAGCTCTCAGGTCAGTCTGCGCTCTAGGGTCGACGGGATGTATGCCCAGCAGGAACTGAGTTATGACCGAGCACGGGCTCGACAGTCGTACAAGTGGCGAAAATACGATCCCGATGTGCTGCCCGCCCACGTGGCCGACATGGATTTCGATCCCGCTCCTCAGATCCTCGATGCGATCCGAGGCTTTCTCGACCGAGGCGACCTCGGCTACAACTTCTTCCTCATCCCGGAGATGTTCGGAGCATTCGCCGACTGGCAGTCGCGCCACCACGGTTGGCAGCCAGACATTGAGCAGATGCGTTCCTTTTGCAGCGTGCTGCATGCGGTAGAGCTTTCGATCTGGGCTCGAACCGAACCCGGCGATGGCGTGATCCTGTTCACCCCGTCCTACCACCCATTTTTCGATTCGATCACGGGTGGTGGCCGTCGCTGTTTGGAGGTTCCTCTCGATCCAGATGGCTGGAGAATCGACGCTGAGCGCCTCGAATCGGCGATCGACGACACCACCCGCGTCATCTTGTTCTGTCAGCCCAACAATCCCACCGGCCGCATCTTCGACAACGAAGAACTCGCTATTGTCGCCGATGCCGCCGAACGACATGATCTGATGGTGATCAGCGATGAGATCTGGGGTGACTTCATCCACGAAGGATCACACCGACCTCTCGCCCTCGCCGACGAACGGTTCGCCGGCCGGCTGGTGACCATGGGGTCGGCCAGCAAATCGTTCAACATCGCAGGACTTCATTGTGCAGTGGCCCACATCGATGACCCCGTGCTCGAGCAGCGCTTCAGCGAGATGCCACCCCGAGGTTTGGGGATGTCGACACCGATGAGCTTCGCGGCCGGCATCACCGCCTGGACCCAGTGCGCCGAGTGGTTGTACGGGGTCGCCAACGAGATAACCGAACGGAGGAACCATCTCGCCGCAAGGCTCTCGGCCGAAGCCCCTGCGATCGGGTTCGACATCCCCGAGGCGACTTACTTAGCTTGGTTGGACTTCTCAGACACCC
>JBLYYW010000365.1:0-5071 GCA_048550155.1 Acidimicrobiales bacterium
GAACCGAGCTCTTCATCCTGGTGGCCGTGTGTCGTTTGTCGCTCGGCGGCTCGACACTGACCCGTCGGATCAGCTAAAGTGCCCCCTCGGGCTGCGCCTTTGCAGTCCATGCGGAAACCTGAGCGGAAATTGAGGGAGCTATTATGCGTCGGTTTTTACCGGTAGTGATTGTTGTGGCGATGATCGCCGTAGGTCTTATGCCAGGGCAGGCATCGGCAAAGTCCGGTCCGGCCTACGCGATCGACGAGGCGCAGGTTGCCGCCGAGATCGTGATGGTCGAGGAGGCCACGGGGCAAGAAGTGCTGTCGGGCGAAATCGCCGGTGCTGCCTGGATCGCCCAGATCCCGGACAACTGGAACGGCGATTTGGTCGTCTACGCCCACGGCTACCGAGGGGAGGGGCCTGACCTCACGGTCGACGCTGCTCCGGCCTATCAGTTCCTCACAGCTCAGGGATATGCGTGGGCCGCATCGAGTTATCGGCGGAACTCCTATGACCCCGGCATCGGTGTGATCGATACGAAGAACCTCACCAAACACATGCAGAACATGCTCCGCAAGCAGGGCGAGCTCGACAAGACGTATCTCGTCGGTATCTCGATGGGCGGCCACGTCACAGCGGCAGCGATCGAAAAGTACCCCAAGATCTGGGACGGCGCGCTCCCCGCGTGCGGCGTGGTCGGCGACGTCGAGCTGTTCGACTACTTCCTTGACTACAACGTTGGATCGGCCGCGATCGGCGGCATCAGCCCCGATTACACCTACCCCGATCAGAACTGGACGAGCACGACTGTCCCACAGATCAAGGAAGCTCTGTCCATTGATCCCACGGGTTCATGGGCCGGCGGGTTCCCCCAGATCTTCGGGGCACCCTCACCCCTGACTGCAGCCGGGGAAGAGTTCAAAGACTTCGTCGAGATCGGCTCCGGAGGCGAGCGCGTGACCTACGACGCCGCCTGGAACTACTGGCATGACCCGATTGTCGGAGCCGACGGCAACTTCTTCTTTGGCTTGGGCGAAGGTGATGGCACCATCGCCAACCGTCGGGGCATCGTCTCCCAGAACAGCGACACCGTGTATGCCAGCGAGTATGGCTTCGACATCGATGACGACGTCGTACGAATCAAGGGAGCCAATCGGGTTCGCAAGTCGCAGGGGAACAAGCCAGCGCCGATCATCAACGGCACACCGTCGATCCCAGTGCTGTCGATCCATACGACCGGCGACCTGTTCGTCCCGATCGAGATGGAGCAGGTCTACGCTCGAGAAGTGATCGCAAACGGTCTCGGTGACAACCTGGTCCAGCGGGCGATTCGCGATGTCGGGCACTGCTCCTTCACCGCAGGCGAATTCGTTCAGTCCTACAGCGACTTGTTCAACTGGGTCGAAACGGGCGTGAAGCCCGCCGGTGAAGATCTGGTCAACGACATTTCGTCACCGACACTTGGTTGCGACTTCACGATCCCCGGAGATGGGGAGAGTGGGTTCCGGTTCGCGCTGGAGCCATGCCCACCCAACTGATGCGGGTCGCAGCGTTCCTGCGGTGAACAGGGCCAGCGCGGGGTTTGGTCGACCCCGCGTGGCCCCGCCGACAGGCTGTCGACACCCCGACCAGGCAATGACCTACCAGTATTCCTCGTAGTGGATGTTTCCGGGCTGTCGCCGCCGGTCCACGGTGAACCCTCGTTCCACCAGTAGTTGAACCACACCCACGGTTTCGGGGAAGTGTTCCTCGCCGTCATCGCCTTTTTCCGGGATGCCGATCATTGCCGGGTTTCCACACAGGAAAACGTTGGTGGTCTCCGGATCGAGGGTGAGCCCCAACTCGGCCTCGAACCAGTTGTCGGTGAAGAGGCTCTGGATGTACCGCTTGGGAACGTCGGCTTCACGGGTTGGCATCGGCACATAGGTGTAGTTGGGGTAGCGCCGTTCCAGATCCCGATGCTTGTCGATATACCCGAGGTCGGCCCACTTGCGGACGCTGACGGCGGACACGATTGGCCCGCTGTGGCCCTTTCTGAGCAACTCCAACAACATGGCGTTGTGGGGTGCCTCACCGGTACCGGTTGAGAGCAGCAGCACCGTGGACTCGGGCTCCACCACGCTGGCGAGCGTGTACCTGCCGGCGACCTTGGGTCCCAGGTAGATGCGGTCACCGGGTCGTTTCAGTGCCAACCGGGGAGTGAGGGCGGGCACATTGTCCTCGGTCGGCGGGACCAGGACGATGTAGAACTCCAACTCGTCGGTATCGCGATGATCGGCCAGGTAGCCGTGGCCGTCGAAGATGCGACTACTGATCGAATACGACCGGCGAATGAGCTTGTGCCAGCGCTCCTCCAGTGCCGGATCGATCGCATCGTCCACCCGATCTTCCCAGTAGCCCAGTCCCAGAGAGGCGTATTGGCCCGGGATGTGTGACACATCGCCGTGGTCAGGTCTCACCCGCAAGACCCAGAGATCTGAGTGGGTGGGTTCGAACGCGGTGATCACCGCGTTGTAGTTCTCGTGCCGGAGTTCCTCGACGAGGCCAGCGGTCCGAGCCCGCCGGGCCAGGGGAGTCGCCGGCTCGCTCAGTCGAACCTCGGGGAAGCACGCGGCGGCCATCCGTTCGCCCACCACAAGGCCGTTGCCGATGTTCATCCCTTCGATCTCGTGGTCACCGACAAACCAGAGCTGTGGGGACGCGACCGCTTCGGGGCTGGCTCCGACCGATTCAGGAGCCGCCGTTCGCCGCTGGGCCGCAATGATCACGTGATCGAATTGGAGATCCGGGGTTCGACGATCGTCGAAGTACGCCATCGGGTACCCGTCGACGATGTCGATCGAATCGGGGACGGCCCGGTACAAAAGAGTCGCTCGCCGCTCCCGTTCGAGCCGCCGCAGCATGTTCTCTCCGGCAGGTGAAAGCAGCGCGGGGTCAAGCCCACCTCCGGCGAGGACCACGCCGGCGCCGGCGCCGGCAGCCTGGGCCACGAGCTCCACCGCCCGATCGGTATGTCCGATCACCAGAACATCTTGATCCGACAGCCAGTCCGGCAGGCTGTCCACCCAGACTCTGTCGTTCTCAGGTGGAGTAATCGGCGGGACCCACTCTGGATCTTCGGCCCGCAGGGCTACCAGCGCTGCCCTGGTGCGGTAACTCAGCCGGTTGGTGTTGACCACCAGATCGTCACCCAGTTTGTCGATTGAAGTGACCGTCTCGCCGTAACCGATATCGAGGCTGTTTTCTGCCGCGAGTTCGGGAAAGGCGACCGCCGTGCCCGCTTCGATGACCCGGACAAGCCCAATGCCCGAGCGCAGCGAGGAGATCGCTACCGACAGCCCGGGCGCCGTTCCACCGATGATGACGAGGTCGTATCGACCCGCGCCTGAATCGCTCTTTGAATTCATCGTTGTGCCCGCCGACTCAGTCATCGAACATCTGCGGAGAGTCGTCGACCTGCAACGCTTCATCAACGATTCGACGTGGAGAGTGGGAGGAGTCGTCAGCAAATTCTCCGCCCGGTTGCCACTTCTCGAACATGGCCTTCTTGCTGCTCGGGAAGCCGCCGGTCGCCACCGGGCCCCATTCGGTGACATCGATTTGGATCAGACACTTGTCCTGACGGTTCATGGCGTCGCGATACTCGGTCCAATCGGGGTGTTCGCCTGCTGCAGCCCGGTAGTACTCGATCAGGCCATCCATCGCCTCGGGAAGATCAAGGATCCTGGCGGTGCCGTCGACTTGGACCCAGGCCCCGCCGAACTCGTCGCTGAGCACACAAATCGAGACCTGGCCGTCGGCCCGGATGTTGTGAACCTTGGCCCGTTCGGGATACGTGGCGATCATCAAGGTCCCGTCGACCCCAACAGCGCCGGTGACGGGTGACATTTGCACACCCCCGGACTGCTTCTTCGTTGTCAGCACCCATTGTTGCCTTTCGCGAACGAAGTCCAGAAGCTCCGCCCGGCCCACTTCGTTTGTCATTGCGAACATGCCACAACCCTAGAGCTCTGTTGATCCAGCGAACGAACTGTTCACCAGCCATACGGCCCGGTCCGCTGACCCCTAGCCCATCAGCGCAGCAGCGAGGTGGAGAAGCGTCGTGTCGGACCCGGCCGGTCCCAGAAGTTGGACTCCGTACTCGGTTCCCTCAGAGCTGGCCGGAACGGTAACCGCAGGCAGGCCGGCGATGTTTGCTGCGATCGTGTTCGGCAGAACGACCGAGCGCAGGTCTACCCGCTCACCGTTGATGGTGGCGACGTTCGGCTCACTCGTGTGGGGAGGTGCACAGCCGGTGACAGGCAGGACCACAACCGAGTTGTGAAGGACACCCTCGAGTTGGTTGCGGATCTTGCTCTGCAGCTGACCACCGCGTCGCAGTTCGGAGGCGGATCGATCTTCGGACATCGTGAGCCGGTCGACGATGTAGCCGGGGTACCGATCCCGTTGGGAGGGCCAGGTCCCGATCATGTCCCGATGAGCGGAGAGCACTGCAGGGCCCTGAACCAGACTGAAGCATGTGATCAGCTCGTCTCGGGTCGGGTAGTCACCAACCTCGCCGAGGGACAGACCTTCGAGCGAGGCGAGCGTGGCCGCACACTCCCGCGCCAGCGCAGCTGAAGCCGGGTCGATATCCCAGAGGACCGCCTCGGGCGGGGCGAGAATCGTGGCCGGCATTCTCATCGCGGTTGCGTCGAGCGCATCGGCTGCCTTCAACAAGACCTCGGGGTCGCGGGCCAGGAGCCCGGGATGATCCAGCCCGGGTGAGAGAGGCAGAATGCCATCCATCGGGACAAGACCGTTGGTGAACTTCCATCCGAGGAGGTGGCACCAGGCCGCCGGAATGCGGACCGAGCCGGCGGTGTCGGTGCCGATACCGAGGTCGGCCTCACCCTTCCACACCGCTTCTGCTGACCCCCCCGACGATCCGCCGGCGATCCGCCCCGGCATGACCGGATTCTCCACCCGTCGACCTCGGTCATACGTGGTGATTCCCCACGCGAACTCGTGGGTGGAGGTGGTGCCAACGATGTGGGCGCCACCGGCTCGCAGGGCCGCAACGAACGCCGAATCAGTGGTGGGGAAGGCC
>JBLYYW010000366.1:0-6323 GCA_048550155.1 Acidimicrobiales bacterium
CGCCGATGTCGGGAGCCCAGCCGTGATGATCCTCGATCGGATCAACCGAGATTGCGATCGGCTTGGTGTTGCGCTCCGAGAACCCACTTGCGAGCGCCGCCGTTCTGCCCAGTTCGGTCGTGCAGACCGGCGTGAAATCTGCAGGGTGGCTGAAAAGCACCGCCCAGGAGCCCTTCTTCCATTCGTGGAAGTCGATCTCGCCTTCGGTAGTCATTGCTGTGAAATTGGGAGCCTCGTCACCGAGTCGTAGATGTGCCATCGGGCCAGTCTCGCTGGCGCGGGCTCGGTCGGCAAGAGACCAAGGTCACCTGGCGGGACCGTGAGTGGCGACCCGACCCGGCAGTGGGTGATCGACCGCGGTTGCAAGGTCGGACGCGACGGTGAGGAGCGCAGCGAGATCCACTCCGGTTTCGATCATCGGGTCATCGAGAACCATGTGGACGAGGTCTTCGGTCGCCAGATTACCGCCGGCTCCTCTCGCGAAGGGCGAACCGCCCAACCCGCCGACGGCGGTGTCGAACCTGGTGACACCGAGATCAATTGCCGTCTTCGCATTTACCAAGGCGGTACCTCGAGTGTCGTGAAGGTGCAGGCCAACGTCGACACCAGTCTTGTGAAGAACCCTCTGGACCCGGTACGGGGTAGCCATTCCCGTGGTGTCTGCCAATGTGAATCGATGGGCACCCAAGTCCGAGAGCTGACCCATGAGGTCAGGCACCGTACCGGTTGGTTCATCACCGGTATAGGGGGAGCCGAAAACGCACGAGATGACGACGTCCACCACTCGATTGCCGGCAATCCGGACGATTTCGCCAATCGCCTTCACCGACTCGGAGATCTCCTGTCTGATGTTTTTCTCGTTGTAGACCGGGCATGCCGACACGGTCACGGTCAGTGCGTCCACGTTGGCGTCTACGGCCATCTGTGCACCCCGGATGTTCGGCACCAAGGCCCACAGCCGGACTTCGGACCTTCGATCGACGAGCTCGAGTACGTCGGCGGCATGGGCCATTGCGGGAACCGCTCGTGGTGAAACGAAACTCACCGCTTCGATATCGCGCAGCCCGGTGCGGCACAGGGCGCTGATGATCTCGGCCCTGCGCTCGACGTTGAGTGGTTCCTCGTTTTGCAGCCCGTCCCTTGGGCCTACTTCCCGGATCTCTAGCTGAGGCACATCAGGAGAATAGATCCCTGCGCTGTCACAAACAGGATCGACGCCACCCGCGGCCCTCCACATTGAGATTGACCGGTGATCGAGCGTAGGTTGGCGGGCATGTTAGAGAACGCCATCATCATGATCACAGGTGGTTCCAGAGGGATCGGAGCGGCCACCGCCACGATGGCAGCCCGAAGGGGCGCCGCAGTCTTCATCAGCTATCGAAGCGATCACCAGGCGGCAAACGAGGTTGTGAACGCCTGCCGGGCGGCTGGCTCGCAGGCGGTGGCATTTGCCGGTGACGTCAGCAACGAAGATGATGTCATGGCGATGTACGCCGAGTGCATTGGTCATTTCGGCCCACCAAATGTTCTTGTGAACAACGCGGGCATCCTGCACTCGCTCGATCGAGTGGAGAACTACACGGTCGAGCGCCTCCACGAGGTGGTCAACGTGAACATCGTCGGTGCGTTCCTGTGCGCCCGTGAGGCTGTGAAGGTCATGTCGGTGAAGCGAGGGGGCAACGGTGGATCGATTGTCAACGTTTCGTCGGCCGCTTCCTACTTGGGCAGCCCCAACGAGTACGTCGACTACGCCGCGACCAAAGGTGCGATGGACACGATGACCATCGGTCTGGCACGGGAGGTCGCCGACGACGGTATACGCGTGAACGCTGTGCGGCCTGGGATCATCGAGACCGACATTCACGAGGGTGATCGGCTCGAGCGATTGCGGCGGAACATTCCGATGCAACGAACCGGACGAGCCAACGAGGTCGCCGAGGCGATCTTGTTCCTCGCATCGGACGCTGCGAGCTACGTGAGCGGGGCGCTTCTCAATGTCTCCGGGGCCCGCTAGGGGGCCGAGCTGTCTGCGGTGTGAAGTCGCGTCAGTACTCGGGCCAGCGCCGTTGCGTCGAGAGCTCCTGGAACCGCGTAGGCCTGGTTGAAGACGAACGTAGGCACGGCGGTGATGTCATTTTCGGCCGCCAGTCTGAGGTCCTCGGCAACGTGGTGTTCGCCCCCGCCCTCGTCGAGCCAGGATCGCAAGTCGTCGGGATCGAGACCGACGTCGGCGGCCAAGTCGAGCAGTGTTTCCAGCTGGCCGATGGCGGCACCCTCGGTGAAGTACGCCTTCAGAACCCGTTCTTTCATCTCGCCCTGAACGCCCTTGGCCAGTGCGAAGGCAAGCACGCGGTGCCCAAGAATGGTGTTCGACCGTTTGGCGATATCGAGCCGGAAATCCAGGCCCTCCCCGGCAGCCTCGTTGGTCACGTGAGCGATGATCTCGCCTGCCCGCTCAGGGCCACCGAATTTCTTCTCGTAGACCTCCTGAACCAGCTGATCTTCCCCCACGGGCGCCCGGGGGTCGAGCTGAAACGCGTGGTACACGAGCTCGAGCTCCAGGTCCGGGTGCTCTTGTCGAGCCAGCGCGATTGCTGCCTCGAGTCGCCGTTTGCCGATGTAACACCACGGGCACACGATGTCGGACCAGACGTCGATTCTCATCGGGGCACTCACACCGACACGGTAGACACGGTCTCCTACCAACGCCATACCCGGTCCGATGCACGGTCTGCTACTGGCGTCGCAACGACATCCCGTTTCGAACCGACAAGGAGTGCGTAGAGAGCACCGCGTGTCCTCGCCCTACCTAGGCGGTCTCGATGGATGCTGCTGAAAACAGTCCCAGATCCTCAATCGCCTGTTCACGCAGCTTGAATTTCTGGATTTTGCCGGTCACCGTCATCGGGAACTCCTCGGCCACTTGCACGTAGCGAGGGATCTTGTAGTGAGCGATCTTGCCGCTGCAGTACTCGCGCACCTCCTCTGCGGTGAGAGTTTCCCCTTCGTCAATCTGCACCCAGGCCATGATCTCCTCGCCGTACTTCTCATCGGGGACACCGATCACTTGCACATCCCGGATCTTGGGGTGGGAATACAGGAACTCCTCGATCTCTCTGGGATACACATTCTCACCGCCTCGAATCACCATGTCCTTGATTCGGCCCACGATGTTGACATAGCCCTCGTCGTCCATCACGGCGGTATCACCGGAGTGCATCCAGCCTTCCTCGTCTATCGACTCCGAGGTGAGTTCCGGCTCCGCCCAGTAGCCCAGCATGACCGAATAACCTCTGGTGCAGAACTCCCCCGGGGTACCGCGGGGGACGGTCTCACCGTTCTCAGGGTCGATGACCTTCACCTCGATGTGAGGTTGGACCCGGCCCACGGTGGACACGCGCTTTTCTACGGGATCGTCGGTGGCGGTTTGGGTGCTGACCGGGGACGTCTCTGTCATGCCGTATGCGATCGTGACCTCGTGCATGTTCATTTCGCTCATGGTCTGCCGCATCACCTCGATCGGGCACGGCGACCCGGCCATGATGCCGGTTCGCAGCGACGCGAGGTCGTGATGGATGAAGCTGTCTTCGCCAAGCTGAGCGATGAACATGGTCGGCACGCCGTACAGGCTTGTGGCGCGTTCTTCGGCAACCGCCTTCAGCGTCGCCAGCGGTTCGAACGACGCCGCCGGGTAGATCGCGGTGGCCCCATGAGTTGCGCAACCAAGGTTGCCCATCACCTGGCCGAAGCAGTGGTACAGCGGAACGGGAATCATGACTCGGTCCTCTTCTGTGTATCCGCACGCCTCGGCAACGAAATAGCCGTTGTTGAGCACGTTTCGATGGCTCAGCGTTGCCCCTTTGGGGAAGCCGGTGGTTCCAGATGTGTACTGAATGTTGATCGGATCGGTTGGCTTCAAACCGGCCTCGATTTCGGCAACCTCTTCGCTCGTTACGTTGCCGGCGGCGTCGAGAAGCTCACCCCAATCCGATGTGCCGATGAAGATCACCTGCTCCAGACTTGGGATCTCAGCACGCACCTCAGCCACCATCGCCTGGTAGTCGCTGGTCTTGAAGCTTGTTGCCGCTACCAATCCCTTACATCCGGATTGATTCAGAACGAAGGCGACCTCGTGGGTTCGATACGCGGGATTGATACTGACCTGTATGACACCTATCCGCGCCGTGGCGAACTGGATCAGAGCCCATTCGCTCACGTTGGGTGCCCAAATCCCAATTCGATCCCCTTTGGAGAATCCTCGAGCCACCAACGCCCGGGCCACCTGGTCGATCTCATTCCAGAACTGCCGGTAGGTCCAACGAATGTCCTGGTGTTTGACCACCAGCGCCTCCCTCGTGCCGTGCGCGGCAACGGTGCGAGCGAGATTCTGTCCGATCGTCTCTTCCAGCAATGGGGGCACCGAAGCCCCAACAGTGTGGCTGAGGTGTGGGTTCACGTCGATGGTCTCCATGCCGCAACGGTAACGGTCGCCGTGACGGCGGTCACCATTCTTCACCGGCCGACGCACTCTGCGACGAAGTCGGCCACGCCGTTGCCCCTACAGAACGGAACCGCTCACGCCGATAGCTCGTGGGTGGGAAGCGTTGAGCTCACAGGACTGGTTGACCCGTCACAACCGATGGACCCCGCAGCCAAACGCGCCCTCGCAGCGCGGGAGATCAAACGTTTCGGACCAACGCCCGGGACCCCGCCCGATCCCACGGTGCTGAACTGGACCGATCGGGTTCGTATCAGTTTTGCCGGATTGGAGAATGAGACCGCATGCGAGATCCTCGATTGTGCTCTGGATCCTGCGTACAGCTCGTCCGAACGACCCGCGGGTGCAGATCTCCGAATCACGGTCTTCGTCGAGCGTGCCGTTGCGGGATCCGGACTCCCCGACCGTCTCCACGCGATGGCCACATGCCCCGATGCGCTCCCAGGCCAAACGTCGAACAGTTCGCGAGCTGGTTCGATCTGGAACCTGACCGCCGAAATGGTGCCATGTCCCAGATGCCTGGCTGATCCAAACGTCGCTGCCGCCCACGCGATTCGTGGCCGAGAACGGCACCGCGTCAACATCAGGACAGACATCTTCCACGTGCTCGGCCACCTCCACCAGGGTCGGGTCGCGTGGCCCGGCGTCGAGCGGCTCGCCAACATGGCAACCGAGCGCTGGGCACCACGCTGGGAGAATGGCTACGTCGACCGGGGTAATCCGGAAAGATGGCCGGCCGACCCGGTGGCATCGGCGCTTGTCGAGTTGGCGGTCGCAGTTGGCCATGCAACGGGCGGTCACCTTGCCGCCCTGTGGGATGCGGCGATGATCGACGTACTGGCATCGCACGCCCGGAACCGAGCAAGCGGCAAGATCCGGCGGAAGGCCGGCAAGGCACTGGCTGCTGCGCTCAGAGGTCACAGTTGGGAGGAACTGTCGGGCGTAGTCGCCACCGAGATCGACACCGCCATGACCCGACGCAGCACAGTTGAGAAGCGGGTGAGTGCCGTCCTGGCCGAATTCGAACAGGAGATCGGGGCGGTGGTCGCCGATGAGCTGGAGGCCCTCGAGCAGCCCGGCGGAGCCTTCGTCAACTGGTCGAGCGACCTGACGTCCGCCACTGCTTCAGACGCCGGCGCGCTGCGATCACGATTGGTGATGGCGTGGCACGGAGGGCCGGTGCCACCCACGGTTCTCAGAGCGATCGAGGCCTATCCGACCGTATCGCGATAAAGATCCGGCAGCTCCAACAGCTCGGCCAGCTCGGCCAACGCAACCTGGACTTCGTGGACCAGCGCTGGGTCGGAGAGATCCTCGGCTCGAAGCTCTTCCCGGTAGTGGCGCTCGACCCAGGCCGATAGCTCATCGAGAACCTGGTCGGTGACGATGACCCTCCCGCTGACCGAGCTGCGTTCATCAGCGGTCAACACGACCCTGAGCCGCAAACACGCCGGGCCGCCACCGTTACGCATGGATTCGCGAACATCCATAGCTTCAACCGCCGAAATCGGGTTGGCCGGGTCAGCCACGGCAGCGGAGAGATAGGCACGAGTGGAGTCGGTCTCGACAGTTTCGCTTGGGGCTATGAGAGTCATCGAACCGTCGGGCATCGTGAGCAACTGGCTGTTGAAGAGATACGACGAGATTGCATCGGAAAGCGGTACTTCGGCATCGCTGACCTCCACCACCTCGACGCCCAGTTGGTCATAGGCCGAAGCGGGATTCTCGAACGCGCACTCGTGGGTGAAGAGCACTGTCTGGTTGGCAACCGAAACCACATCGTTGTGAAACGCGCCGGCATCGATTGCCCGTGCGGCCTGACGTA
>JBLYYW010000367.1:0-8523 GCA_048550155.1 Acidimicrobiales bacterium
CCCCTCGCCGATCACGGTGGAGGCACCCCCGGTGATCCCAGCTGGAAGCTGTACGGCCGTGGACAACGGAACGTCGGTCAACATCTCGTGGACCTATGGCGATGGCGCCGCTGCCAGCGACGCCATTCTGGAACGAGCTCGGAATGACATCGGCACCTTCGGCTGGCGAGCGCGAACCGGCGCTACCTCCTTCGAGGACACACAACTTCAAAGCGGAGTCGACTACAGCTATCGGGTCCGGATGGTCGCAGCCGACGAACGTCGTAGCGACCCGACCACCTGCGAGCTGGGCTAACCTCGCGATATGCCACGCGCAATCTGGAGTGGAGCCATCAGTTTCGGGCTCGTCTCGATACCGGTGAAGTTGTACACCGCCAAGAGTCCCAAGTCGGTTCGTTTCAATCAGCTGGACGGACGTGACAACCAGCGAATCAAACAGAAACGGGTCAACGCGCACACCGGTGAGGAAGTGCCCTATGACGAGATCGTCAAAGGCTACGAAATCATGAAGGACACGTACGTAGTGATCACCGACGACGAACTGGAGTCGCTGTCACCGAAGGCGTCCCGCTCGATCGACATCGTCGAGTTCGTGGAAGAGGACGAAATCGACCCGGTCTTCTATCAGTCGTCGTACTACCTGGTTCCCGACGAATTGGCGCTGAAGAGTTACGCACTTCTCACCGAAGCCATGGCCAACGATGGGAGGGTCGCCCTCGCCCGCTTGGTGATGCGGACCAAGGAATACCTGGCCGCGATCCGACCGAGTGATGGCCGGCTCATGCTGAATACGATGATGTACAGCGATGAAGTCGTCGACGCATCGGAGATTCCCGGGCTCGAGACGCTCGACGAAGTCGAGGTCAGCGATGCCGAGCGAACGATGGCCAAAACGCTGATCGAATCGCTTGCCGGTGGGTTCAATCCTGACAAGTACGAGGACACGTTCCGCAACGAGGTGCTGGATCTGATCGAACGGAAGTCCAAAGGCGAACTGACCACGGTGGCTGAGGACGCGCCAGCGGCGTCTGACACGGTGATCGATCTCATGGCCGCTCTCGAAGCGAGCGTGGCCGCCGCGAAGAAGGCACGGGCCGGGCACCCGACCGGTGACGCCTCGAAGAAGGCGTCGGCCAAGAAGAAGCCCGCCAAGAAGGCAGCGAAGAAGGCCACCAAAAAGAAGGCGCCGGCCAAGAAGGCTGCCAAGTCGGCCTGAGTCGGGACGCTCCGATGCCATCGCCAACCCATGTCTCGGTGGATGGTCGAACCCTTGCGCTCTCGAACCTCGACAAGGTTCTGTATCCGCGTGTCGGATTCACCAAGGGAGAGGTGATCCATTACTACTCTGAAATCGCCGCCGTGATGGTCCCCCACCTCGCTGCACGATGTATCACCTTGCGGCGCTGGCCCAATGGGGTCGACGAGGCGTCGTTCTTCGAGAAGCGATGCCCGAGCCATCGGCCAGACTGGGTGCCGGTGTCGATAGGCCCCGGCAACGAATCCGAGGGAAGCCGAAAACGAGCCGGAGACACCTCACCCATCCCGTACTGCCGAATCGAGGAGCGGGCCGCGCTGGTCTGGACGGCCAATCTCGCCGCCCTCGAACTTCACGCCCCGATGGCGAAGGCCGATTCACTCGACGTCCCGACCACGCTGGTTTTCGATCTCGACCCGGGTGCTCCCGCCACCATCGTGGAATGTGCACAACGAGCCCTCGACATGAAGGAGATCTTCGAAGTGGTCGGGCTCGAGGCCTTCGCGAAAACGAGCGGCTCGAAAGGGATGCAGGTGTATGTGCCGCTGAACACGCCGACGACCCATCGTGAGTGCGCCGACTTTGCACTTGGCCTTGGGCACGTGCTGATGCAGCAAGCTCCCGAGGCTGTCACGGTCACGATGACCAAGTCCGAACGACCTGGCAAAGTCTTTGTCGACTGGAGCCAGAACTCCCGCCACAAGACCACGATCGCCCCCTATTCGCTGCGCGCCAAGGACGAGCCGACCGTCTCGACACCGGTCAGCTGGGATGAAGTTGCCGAATGTGCCGAAGGTGAGGCGCTGTCGTTCACCGCCACCGACGTCCTGGATCGAATAGCGCGAATGGGAGACTTGTTCGGGCCTGTTCAGACCCTTCAGCAGGAACTTCCAATGGGGTCCAACCGCTCACGCCTTTGAGGTGCAAAGCTTCTCCGGTGGAGCGAATTGAGAGACACGACGTTTTGAACGCGGCCATGCTTTCGTTCATCATTCTCGGCATGACCCTCACGATGTTGTGGGGGGCAAACGGCATTCTCGGCGCCGCAACCGGTGACGAAGGCGGTGAGACGGTCGACATCCTCGCCAACGAGGCCGACGACAGCTCAACCGGCGACACCGAAGCCGCCCCGACCGCGACGACCACCACAACAGCGCCCTCGTCCACGACCACGACCGCGCCGACCACTACGACAACCACAGCCCCTACCACCACCGTCGCTGTGGTTCATCCCCCGAACGAAGTCATCACCAGGGTGGGCAATGGGGCCGCAAAGGGCGGGGTGGCCGGGTCCGGCACGAACATCCTGGTTTCTGCCGGTTATGCCGCCTTGAGCCCCAAGAACGCTGAAACGATCGACGTCAGTACGGTCTACTACGTACCCGGCTACAGCAAGGACGCCGAACTGGTGGCCCAACTGCTGAGCGTCAACCCGGCCAACGTGTTCCCGATGCCGCCCAATCCCGGTATGCCGGTTGGCGACGCGCACGTGATCGCTGTTCTCGGACGCGACACGCCCCACGGCGGATGAATGCACTTGGTCTGGGGCTAGTGCCCCAGACCAAGGACTTACTTGGGCCTTCTGCCCCAGGGTCCCGCCTGGCCGGAGGAAGCCACAACAACTTCAACCGGTCTATGAGTTTTGAAGCTATCGGGCCGAGGTGTCGGTGTCATTTTGAACGGCAGCTTTTTCTGAATTGACGTTGGGTCCGATGAGCCGTCCCCTCGTCAAGAACGCAGTGTGCCCAACCATCCGGTGGTCCGGGCGCACAGCCTGGCCTTCGATGTGCCAGGTGCGGTGCAACACCTCGGTGGTGGAAATCTCGTCGTAGGCGCCGTCGGCCAGAAGATGCCGAACCTGCTGAGCTTGAGTGATGCTCGGTGTATAGGCCACGACAATGCCACCCGACCTGAGCGCCTTTGGTGCGTGCTCCAAAACCTGCCACGGCTCAGGCAAGTCCAACACGAATCGATCGAACAGCGGACCGTGGAGGGGCATCCCAGGCAACCCGGGGCCGATTCCCGCATACGCATCGGCGATGTGTACCTCGTAGCGATCGGCCACGTCCTGGCCCATGAACCCGAACACGTTCTTCTTGGCCCTGGCGGCGAAATCCTCCCGAACCTCGTAGCCGACAATGGTGGCGCCCGCTCGGAGGAGGGCCATCGACATGGCCCCCGAGCCGATGCCGGTTTCAAATACTCGAGCCCCGGGGTAGATATCGGCCAGCATCAGGATGGCAGCGAGATCCTTGGGGTAGATCACCTGGGCGCCCCGCTTCATCTGCAGCACATAGTCGTGAAGAGAGGGGCGAAATGCCCGAAACTTCTGACCCTTGGTAGTCGCGACCTGTGAGCCCTCCACCTTTCCGATGATGTCGGAATGCCGAACGAAACCTGCGTGGCTGTGATACTCGCCATCGGGCTCGAGGTTGATGAGGTAGCGCCGGCCTTTTACATCGACGAGCAGCACGAGATCGCCAGATTGAAGCTCGCCAGATTGCAACGTTTCCTCAGTCTCGTTCGAGACGGGCGCGAGCACGGTCGGCTCGCTTCTGGTGCCGCTGGGCTGCTTTTGCATTCCGGGCATCTCGTCGTGCCTGCCACGCCGCCCGGCGGGCTGCTCGTCGCTCGGCCCGTGCTGCGCGCTTGGCCGCCCGAGCTGCCTTCTTGGCTGCGGCGGCTGCCTTGCGATCATCTTTTGCCTGTGCCCGAGCCGCGGCTTTCGCCGCCTTGGCTGCTCGCTTCGCGGCTCGTTCTTGTCCCCGCTGCTCTTTCATTGCGAGTTTTTCAGCTTTGGCCAGCTTCCTGGCCTCCTTCTTGGCCGTTTTCTCCACAGCCCTCTCCTCTCTGTGTGTCGCCTGCATCGCCGCCTTGGCTGCCTTGTCTTCTTGCCCAAACTGTTGGGTGATACGCCGCAATTCCCGCCGGGTCGCCCGGTTGGGTCGTTGAGCCTTTCTGGCCCGCCGTTGTTCAACCTTCAGCGATTTCGCCTCCGCCTTTTCGGCTTTGGCCTCGCGTTTGAACTGTTTCATCTGCTGCTTGTGGGTGATGGGCAGATGCTCGATCACGAACAGATCTCCCACCCCGGCACCACTCAGGTCGATCTTCTCGGTCTTCGCTGCTTTGTCTTTGAGGACGTTGACGCTGGCGATTGTCAGGGCCGAGAACACCCATGCTGAGGCCGGTGAGTCGAGGAACCGATTGACGCCCGCGATGATGACGCGGTTGCGTATCGAGTGAGCCATTACAGCCGGCGGATCTCGAGAACCGTGCTGTTGCGTTTGCCCGAACGTCGGCCCAGGAAGAAAATCACCGCAACCACCAGGACCGCCCCCGCGCCTGCAGCCAACTGGAGCACCTTCTTGGAGTCGGTTGTGACGGTTTCGATCTCACCCTGGATCGAGCGGAACTTCTGCTCGATGTCGGCGGGGGTAATAGAAGGTTCGGTCATCGCACGGCCTTTGTTGCTTTGGACATCGCAAGGAGAATAACGAGAACAAGAAGGCTCATCACCAACATCGAGCCGAGGTAGGGAACGAGGCTGAGGAACCCAAGCCCTTCGAACGCATCACCGGTTTGGCTTTGCAGAACCCGCAGCACGCCCAAGCCAACAAACATCACACCCATGAAGATGAGCACCGCACCGCCAAGGCCGGCGCTGAGATAGCGGCCAAGGGTCTTCAGAGGCTCGACGGTCTCCTGCTTGGCGTAGTCAACCAGCATGGTCTGAAGTTCTTTGGCTTCGTCGACGGGGTTCTGCTTCGCCACGCTCAGGAGTGTACGGCCTAGTCGCCGTCGTCGCCCATTGGATCCCGCATCACTTGCTGCAATTCCAGCTCGGCCAGGTCGAGCGCTGATTGCAGGAACCGCTCCAGGATCGGCAGTCGCTCTGCCAGGGCCGGGGCGGCAAGGACCTGCTGGCGGTCAAGGGTTGACAGGGGAGCCGTTGCCGCTATCTGAAAACTGCCCAAGACCGGATCTTCACTCAGGTCCTGAATCGGTCCGACGTTGTGGCCCAGCTCCGCATGGAGCCCGAGCAACCGGCGATGAGCGGCAAGAAGTTTCTCATAGGTGTGCACGTCGCTCTCACCGGCCGACGAATCGTCGGGCCAGTCTGTGATCGAAGCTTGCGGGTAGGGGTCATCCTGAAGCCATTGCTCGACGCGGATCCGGCCGACTCCGACCGACAGCACTCCCCACCTGCCGTCCGGGGATTGTTCGGTTTCGAGCACCCGGGCTTCGGTCCCCACATGGCTGCGCTGATCCTGCCCGCCGACCTCGTGCCCACGCTCGATCAGGACGACCCCGAAGGATCGGTCAGGCAGGGCCATCACCACGTCCATCATGGCTCGATACCGGGGTTCGAACACATGGAGGGGCAGGACCATGGACGGGAGAAGTACTGATCCCAGCGGGAACATGGGTAGAACGCGACCGGTCACCGGTCCACTTTCGCAGATGGGGCTGGCTGATGTGGTGTCGCGTCAATCGACACAGAAGACTTCGGTCCTCAGCAGGTCACTTCGGACTCAGCTCGCTGATCAACGGAGCATTGGGGTAGATCGCTAGTGCTTCGACGAATGGGACCTGGAGCGCCTTCAACTCCTCGTTCAAGCCAACGGAGTCACCGTTGACGATGTATGCAAACGTCAGATCGACGTCGTCTTCACGGGCGCTCTCCACCACGCCTGACAGCGCGGTGACACCATTCAGCGTGCCGGTCTTGGCAAATACGTTGCCGTCGGCCGGTGTCCCCTCGTGCTTGGTTGCAAGACTGCCGCGCTCTCCACCGATGGAGAACGTGTCGACCAGCACGCTGTCCGAACCGGCTCGTTGGAGGATCTCCGCTACGACGCCACAAGTGACCCGATTGCTTTCGGCCAGACCGGAACCATCTTCGATGGTGATGCCGGTGAGATCGATTCGCTGCAACTCCAAGATGGAACGAACCTCTGCGACACCCGAAGGGATCGAGCCGACACCGCGTTCGTTTCGACCGAGGTACTTCACCAGGATCTCCGCGCCGTGATTGTTCGAGTAGGAGTTGATGTGTGTGACGATCTCTTCCAGAGGGGGCGAGATGAGCCGGGCGAGGACCGTTGCTTGGGTCGGTGCGGGCGACACGTCCGGCGATCCCTGCACCTGAACTCCTCGTTCGGTCAACAGGGCCTGAAAGAGCTCGGCAGCGTTGAGCGCAGGATTGGGGGCTGCTGTCCTACCCCGTGAACTCCCTGCGAAGACCTCGGGCCAATCCGAAAACCCCTCGTTGACCGAAAGCGCCGAGAGCGGCCCCGATTGATGGGAAGCGATGAGGCGCTCAGCCCACGGCCCGTACCGTTCGGTATCGAACAGTGACTCATCTCCGACCACTGAACCCGTGACCTCGGTGACTCCGGTGGCGGCGACGGAATCCGCTAGGTCTTCGAGTCGGGAGAATGTGCGGCCCTCCATGTCGTCGCCGTACTGCAATCTCCATTCTTCGGTGGACAAGAAGGGATCCCCTCCGCCGATCAAGTACAGATCGCCGTCGATTCGGCCGTTCTGCAGCGGGGCTGTTGCCGCCACATGAGTTTCGAAGGTGTGATTCGGTCCGTACTGGCTGAGGACTGCGTGAGTTGACAGGATCTTCTGGTTGCTGGCAGGCACCAACGACAGCAACGAATTGGTGGAATTGAGGGTTCGATCGCCTTCGCTGACGATCAGGCACGACGCGGCTCCGGAACTCTCCATGATCGATGCGAGCTCTGGCGCCAACGCAGCGTCGGCCAATGGCTGCTGCAATGTCTCAGGAACCCGGCGGGCCGACAAGATCGGCGTCTCGAGCGGTGATCGATATGCGATCGGAGGTAGTTCGTCCTGGTCGATGGAGACGTTCTGGCTGTACTGCCACGCAAGAGCCGAGAGCAACCCGAGCACGACCATGGGAACCACCGCCCGCCAAGGCACCTGGTCGAGGATCGATGGTGGCGGCTGAGGTGCCCGCCGGTCGGACCTCTGGGACGGTCGCGGGCGCTGGCCCTGCCGTCGTTCCGCTCCGGTTCGGCGTTCCTCCATCGTCGGCGAGGTTAGCTGAGATCAACCCACTGATCGGGGCCACCAATCCCACAAATGAGGCCCTTTCGAAGGCCGACACCGGCTCGCGCGGTGAGTAGCGGCGCCCACGGGCCAGTCTCGGTACTACTGAGGCGTCACCCGTTCGAGCGTGGCGGCCAGGTGGTGTTGGAGGGGTTGACCCACTGCAGCCATGGCGACGCGGTAGTGCATCGTGTCACCGTGGACCTCGATCGTTCTCGTGACCGACGTGACCTCTTTGGCCGTTGGCGACGTTGCTACCCGCACGGATTCGAGCGACAGCCGGTGGCTCTTCAAAAGTCCGGTGTGAATCTCCACGATGCCGGACGGCTGAGCCACAACCAGCTCGGCCCGTCCGGGTCCATCGGACCTGAAGTAGCCGGTTTCGGCGTGGAGGGGCAGGTTGGTTCGGGCATCGCGGGTCTTCTGGGTATAGGCCAAGAACGGCTTCCCGACGTGCCCGATCGTCACCTCTTCCAGATAGGCGAACGACTCAATGGTCGGATACTCACCATGCCCGCTTCCCCTCCACGTACCGATGAGGAAAGCCAGTGACTCGAGGTCTGGATGGAGATCCGGGTTCATGTCAGAAGCGTATGAACTCTTTGAACGGGTCGCGTGGACTGGCCGGGTCGAACGAATGTGGTCAGAACAACAAGGCTGATCGAGGGGCGCCGTCGCAACTGAAGTGCAATACTCGAGCCGCGGGCGGAACTCAACAAAAGGGGAAAGTCATGCTGAAGAGATTCCTAGGGGTGTTGGCCCTTCTCGCGGCCACAACCGTGGCAGTTGCGCCGGGTGCGTCGGCGGGACCGAACGCCTGTGACAAACGGGTGAACAACACGGTCGACAAACTGGTCGAATGTGTGACCATCGACGGCGTTCGCGCTCATCAAGCTGCGTTTCAGGCCGCCGCCGATGCAAACGACGGAAACCGTGCCGCCGGCACCTCCGGCTATGACGACACCGTCGAGTATGTGGTTGAGACGTTGGAGGCCGCCGGTTATGACGTCGAACTCAACGGGTTCGATTTCATCTTCACCGCACTCGGCGAATTGGAGCAGCTGTCCCCGATCACGACCGCCTATGAAACTGGTTCGTTCTCCGGCTCCGGCAGTGGCGAGGTGACCGGCAATGTCATCCCTGTCGACCTTTCAATCGCCGATCCGACGCTTTCGACCAGCGGTTGTGAA
>JBLYYW010000368.1:0-2887 GCA_048550155.1 Acidimicrobiales bacterium
GAAACACTTCATCGCCGGCCTGACCCTCGGCTCCACCAAAGGCTGACCGCCACCGAAAAATCAGCTGTGGGTGACAATTGCTGTCGCAACGCGGGGGACATTACGTGCGAATGTCCACTGGGGCTGACATTTCGTGTTGGTCGCTCGGCGGGGCGGAATGGCTTCCCCCGCCGTTGAAATCAGCGCTGTTCGGTGACGCGGATGAGAAGGGCGCGTTCTGGCCAGAAGACCGGGAGGGAGAGGCCGTGACCACCGAGGAAACCTCCGGTCATCACTGCTCCCCCGTCGCCCATCCATCCGGGCGGAGCGAAGTCGACTCCGGGTCGCTCGTCCCCAATAAACAGTGGCTCGACGCGATATGACTTGCCATTGCTGAGCCAGGGAATGATGAGAGGGGTAAGTGCCGACGAACCCCTGGTGGCGATACTTGCCACGCTGAAGAGTCCTTCGGTGAGATCGGCATCCACGACGCCGTGGGCGATGAGGGAAGGCTCTGGGTGATCCAGCCTCACCGGAACACCGGTATGGAGAAGGTGGCGATGCTCTTTGTACAGACTGATGACCCCTCGCAGAGCTGCCCGATCCGTCTGGGACATCGCGAGAACGTTCCACTCGATTCCCATGTGCCCAAAAAGCGCTGTGGCCGCACGGAAGCCGAGGCTGTGGGTCCTGCCAGTCGTGTGACTGGTGGGTGGTCCGATGTGAGCACCCATCATCTCTGGCGGCAAGATCAGCGATGCACCCCTTTGAATCAACTGGCGGTCTGCTGCGTCATTGCTGTCCGAGGTCCACACTCGGTCGGTTCTGGCAAGAATGCCGGCGTCGATGCGTCCGCCGCCACTGGAGCACGACTCCCATTCCACATCGGGGTGCGCCGCCCGAAGGTCATCGAGCACTTCGTACAAGCCCAGGACGTGCTGATGTACACCGGCCCTGCCCGATGCGTCCGAGCCTTGCACAATCACACGATTCATGTCCCACTTGACGTACCCAATGCGGTGATCCCGCAGGATGGAATCGATCTGGTCGAAGAGGTTGGCACGAACCTCGGATCGCCCGAAATCGAGAACGAGTTGATGTCGTCCCAGCACGGGGTCGTAGCCCTCTGTGGTCAGTGTCCATTCGGGGTGTAGCCGGTAGAGGTCAGAATCAGGGTTGACCATTTCAGGTTCGAACCAGATGCCAAAGACCATTCCGAGCTCGTTGACTCGTTCGATCAATGGGGCCAGGCCCGTGGGCCAGGCGTCGGGTGACACGAACCAGTCGCCCAGACCCTTGGTGTCGTCGCGGCGACTGCCAAACCAACCATCATCGAGTACGAATCGTTCCGCACCTACGTCGGCGGCAGCATCCGCTAGTCGGAGCAGTGTGTCGAGGTTGTGGTCGAAGTACACCGCCTCCCAGGTGTTGAGATTCACCGGTCGAGGTCCGAGTTCCTTGGGTCGGACACTCTGTCGTACGTGTGAGAGAAAGCGCCCGCTTGCAGCGGTGAGACCGTTGTCCGAGCAGGTTGCGATCACCTGCGGCATGTCGTACGCCTCCCCCGGGGCCAGTTCGATTTCTCCGGGAAGCAGCAGTTCACCAAGCTGCAGGTAGCAGCGACCGTCGCCCAACCGGTCGGCGATAACTCGGTAGTTTCCGCTCCAAGCCAACTGTGCGCCCCACACGTGGCCATCGGATTCGCCGAACCCGGCGGTGCCGACGAAGACGACTGGGGCGTTCTCGTGGGACGTCCGACCGCGCCGGTTTTCTACAACCGTCGATCCGATGAAGGGCCGTCGATTCATCTGGAACTCCATACACCAGCGGCCCGACAGGGTGAGCACTTCTGCCGCGTGAGCGGGAACCGGTAGCGACGGGGCCAACGTATGGAGGTTGTAGGGAGTTTCTCCGGTGTTGGTCAATACTGCGTCGACCGTGATGACTGCACCCGAGCCGACTGCGATCGTGGTGACAAGCTGCAGACCGGCAACGTCATCACTGAGAACAAACGAGGCCCAATCCGCCTCGATACGTTCTTCACGTCGGGTGAAGCGAGGCGACCATCCTGTTCCGTCGGGCCGATGGCCGCTTACTCCGGGTGCGCCGGGGAACCCCCGAGACTCCTCTGCGAACAGCCCGATCGGCGGGTGCGAATCAAGGGTGGCCGGAGGCAGGCCGGCGCGATAGGAGTCCTGGTTCTGCTCGGCCTCTGCGCGCCGAGGGCTGTAACGTCCCCAGCCGAGAACCTCGGGCATTCCATGACCTCCAGTGATATCGACCGAGGTCCCGCCGTAAGAGATTCTGTGCACCTCGAAAGGATAGAACCAGTGACGCGGTAAGGCAGCACACACGACCTACCCAGCTCCGTGCCAACGTGGCCAAAGCGACCCGACCACATCAGCGAACACCGAGCCCAGCAAACGCCCAGAACTCACAACGCGTTCGCCACGCACCGGCTAGAGGCGAGCGGAGGCAAAGATTAAGGCGCGTCCGCGTAACGGAGGTATGGCTTGATTTCCTCGACGTTCTTGAACTTCGCCTTCGCATCCTCGGTCGACATGGTGGGTGAGATGATGACCCGGTCGCCGGGAACCCAGTCGGCTGGGGTGGCCAGTCCTTCGGTTTCGGTGAGCTGAAGGCTGTCGATGACTCGCAAGATCTCATCAAAATTGCGTCCGGTGGACTTGGGATAAGTCAAGGTGAGACGAATCTTGTTGTCCGGGCTGATGATGAACACCGAGCGAACTGTCGAGGAGTCGCCTTCGCCGGGGTGGATCATGTCGTACAGCTCCGAGACGGTCTTGTCCGGGTCGGCGATGATCGGGAAGTTCAGCTCGGTACCGGTGACCTCGGCGATGTCGGGGGCCCAGCCGTGATGGTCCTCGATCGGATCGACCGAGATTGC
>JBLYYW010000369.1:0-3519 GCA_048550155.1 Acidimicrobiales bacterium
CCCGCCGAGAACGGGTCGGTCACGCCCAGCACGGCGGCGGCAGCAACGGCAGCGTCGACGGCGTTTCCACCTCTGCGTAGCACGGCCAGGCCGGCATCGGTTGCCAAGGGATCGACGGTTGCCACGGCACCGCCATCGCCGACAGCCACCGCTTGTTTATCGGGCTCGTCAGGAACAGCGGATGCCGGCGCCAAGCCGACCAGGCCGAGAACCATGACGAACGCCGCGAGGGCGAGGGCAAGTCGATGAAGGGTCAGTCGACACATTAGGAAACTCCGCTTCGGTTGAGCCGCCCACGCCAATATTCGAATGAGGCTAGCCGTCGCTTGAAACCGTGGTCCAGTGGAACCGTCAAGCTTCGCTGTAGGTACGCGAGTCGGGACCGAGTCGAAACGCTTTGTTCATGCCGTCGCCATGATGCGCAGACCTCGAAAGAACCGGTTGACAGCGTCGGAGCGAAACTCGTGCTCGTTGTAGGGGAACGGCCGTACCAATCCCTGAACGTAGAACAGCGCGAAGTTCACCAGAGCGAACACCTCGAAGAAGAAGAACGAGATGAGCCCGAGTCCCCACGCAGCCAACGTCAGTACCAACAACAAGAGGAAGACGAGCGACACCTCGGCAAACACCCGATCCACGAGACGCTCGGTCGCACTCTCGGGGCGAGCACCGGGCACCGACCGCGACCAGATCCCCAGCGCAGCGGTGTAGGTGATCACCGCGATGAACAGGCCGAAGAACACTGAGGCGGCAGGAAAGTGAACGGTCGGTGCATCGTCGAGGTTGAACCATGTCAACAGCAGCAGGGCTACACCCAGGACGACGTTGTACCACCGTCGTCCGAACCGGTTCTTGTTCGCCGATAGGTAGCTGGCCGCCCCATCCGCCAACAGCAACACGCCCGCAGCGGTGAACGGCGCCCAGAAGTAGTGTTCAGGATCGACGTCGTAGTACGCGCTGACACTGCCCCGAAGTGTCGTCCCATCGGTCGTGGCCATCACTGCTGGTGCGATGGCAGCAACCAATGCACCGAGAGCCGCGAAAGCCTGAAAACCGACGATCCGGTCCAGCAGCTGTTGTGACCGGCCAAGCTCACTCTCTGTCAGCCCCTTGTGCTGAAACATGATTGATCCCCCGATCTCGTTCGCCACGACCCGATTGCAGACCGCGGCGCGCTGTTTGTCGCAACAGTACGACACTGCGGTGGGTAGTAGCGTTCGTGAAGACCGAGGAGGTTCCATCATGTCCGACGTGTCCCGCCCGGTCACGACAGCAGATATCAGCGAAGCCGAGTGGAACAGCCGGGTGGAATGCGCCGCAGGACATCATCTGCTGGAACACTATGGGCTCACCGACATGGTCGAGGGAGTGCTCGCGTTGCGAGTGCCGGACCAACCCGATGCCTATCTACTGAAAACGTACCGGACATTCTTCGACGAGGTCCGCGCATCTGAGTTGGTCAAGGTTCGATTCGACGAGGAGCCCGACGCCGGACCGGGCCGGCCGCTGAACTATTCGTCCTGCGCACAAGCCCGAGGCCTGCTGAGCGCACGCGACGACATCCATTGCATATTGCACACCCATATTCCGGCGAGCACCGTGGTGGCTTCGCTGGAAGGCGGGTTGGTGCCGTTGGTTCAGCATGCGCTGATCGTGTTCGAACAGATCGTGTACGTCGATCTGGACATCGGCAACGATGCCGAATCGGTTTCCGATGTTGTCAAACAGATGGGTCCCAAGAAGATCGCGATGATTCGCAATCACGGCGTGTTCGTCGTTGGACAAACCGTCGCCGAAGTCTTGTTTTTGACGATCACCCTGGAATACGCCTGCCGCCTCCAACTCGACGCGTTGCAGTCAGGTGGGAATCCGCTCCCACTCGACCCGCTGGCCGCTTCTGAACTGTCGAAGCAATTCACCACGGATCCGAACAACCAGTTTGCCTTCGACGGAAGCCTCCAATGGGAAGGCTGGTTGCGCAAGCTCGAACGGATCAACTCCTGTTACCGCTCGTGACCTTCGGTAGATTCTCACTGGCTCGCTTCTTGACCACATGACCACATCGCTTCAGCCCCACGGGGCCTTGCTTGTTGGGGTGCAGCAGTCATGGATAGCGCCGGTTTTCATGTTGGATGTTCAGACGACGACCATGTGTTGAGCGCCAGTGCGGCGAACACCAATCCCAGCACCAGGAATGCGGTACCGGCGCCGGAATTACCCAACACCCCGGTCAACAGGAACACCGCAGAAGCAATCATGTACATGGCTGCCGATAGCCGCTGTGATCCGAATTCCATCTCGTCTCACTTTCTCGTGTCCGACGGTTGCACGTCTGCACCGTCACAATCACGCGACAGCATCACTCGTTCGAGCACAAGAGCCGTTGGTCACCAGCCAGGCTTGGGTTCCCAGCGTTGGGTCAGGATCCACCATCGGGCCGGCCGTAATCGGCGGCCTCGACCAGGGCAGCAAAACCGTCCAATTCGGCTGCGTTGGGGGTCGACGTCCAGACATACAGGCCCTCGAGCAACTCGGCGTATGAGACCTCCTGACCGGGTTCAACGGCCACCCCGATCGGCATGTCATCGGGGATGTTCTCTTTGTAGGCGGCAAGGATTCGGCGGTGGTCCTCGGTGTCGAGGTTCAGCTTGAAGACGACGCCGTGAGCCTTGTCGACTTCTTCGCAGGCGCCTTCCTCGAGCAATGGGCAGGGATGGGAAGCATCGGGACCGTGACACACGTTGACCTCGTGGCCGGCTCCTTCGAGTAGGCGCCGTTCGAACCGCTCATGATTGCCCGGCGTGACGTCGAGAATGACGCCCTGATCTCGCTCGTTCATGTAGCCAGTTTCACCGGATGCCCATTCGAACTCTAGGGCCCGAAGTCCTGCAGCAAGCACACAAACCGTTGCTGAGCAACGGTTGAGGTGCGTCTCGGTTGACCACCAATGGTTTACGCACATCTCACACGCCGATACCTGGCCCATCGCGCAACACCAGTGACACTGAACGCCACTCTCCACTAGGTTCGAACTCAGAGATCGCAGAAGCGATCGCCTCACATAGGGGTGTCGACATGCACAAGGTCCTGGTGAGCGGGTGTCTCAACGGCCGCCCGATACGTTTCAACAGCACCAATGTGTCGGTTCAATCCGAGATCTGGGACCGCTGGGAGTCAGAGGGCAGGCTGGTTGCGTTCTGCCCCGAGCTGGCAGCTGGGTTCCCGGTACCGCGTGCGCCGGCGGAGATCGTTGGTTCGGTCGCCGCAGTTGTCCTGAGCGGCCAAGGCACAGTGCAGGAGGACAACGGCACCGACGTAACCGCCCAGTTCGTCCACGGCGCCAAACTCGCTGCGCAGCATGCGAGGGCCGAGGGCTGCGTCATCGCGGTCTTGACCGATGGGAGCCCGTCGTGTGGCACGACCTACACCTATGACGGAACCTTCACCGGAGGCACCGTTGAGGGCATGGGTGTCACAGCCCAGCTACTGCACGACCACGGCCTCCGAGTCTTCCCCGAA
>JBLYYW010000370.1:0-3848 GCA_048550155.1 Acidimicrobiales bacterium
CTCGGCGGAAACTGCAGCTGCGATCTGGGACAGATCGACCGCTCCGGTGATGACCAGGACGTCGTTGAAACCGGCTTTCGCCACGGACCGCAGAGAATGGGCAGCGATGGGTTCGCCTCGGAGTAGTGCGGTCAGTTTGTGCGAACCAACCGTGAACCGGCTGCCCTCTCCAGCGGCGAGCAGCACCCCGGCAACGCTCATTCGGTCATCCGGTGAATGTCGCCGTCGGTCCCGGAGAGGAACGGCGCGGAACGCCCTGACCGCAGTGCGATAATCTCTGCGCACACCGAGATGGCTGTTTCCTCTGGGGTCCGGGCGCCGAGATCGAGACCGATGGGGGCGAAGACCCGCTGCATTTGCTCATCGGTGATACCGACGTCGCGGAGCCGTTCGGCCCGATCAGCGGTCGTTCGTCGGGAGCCCATTGCACCGATGTAACCGGCCTTGGTGGTTAGTGCGGACACAACGGCCGGTACATCGAACTTGGGGTCGTGGGTGAGCACGCAGATCGCGTCACGGGGACCCAGCTCGGAGCCCACACTCTCGAGGAGTCGGTGGGGCCAATCGACCACGACGTCGTCGGCCAAGGGGAAGCGCTGGCGGGTAGCGAACACGGGTCGGGCATCGCACACCGTCACTCGGTAGCCGAGAATCTTCGCCACCCGACAGAGCGCGGCCGTGAAGTCCACAGCGCCGAAGATCAGCATTTGAGGAGGGGCCGCGAAGCTCTCGATGAACACTTTCACTTCGTCCTGGCGGGCTTCACCACTTGGCCCATAGTTGCGGACTGAAGTGATGCCCGCCGCAAGTTCACCGATTGCGTCGCGCCCGACGACTCGATCCAGATCAACCTGGCCAAGGGATCCCAGCGGATCGGCGTCGGGGCGGACCAGCAGTTTCGCGCCAGTATGGGGACCCTCGATGACCGTTGCGAGCGCTACTGGCGATTCGGTTGCCAGAGCGTCGGCGAGAACGTCGAAGATGCTCACCAGTCGAGCGGCTCGAGAAAGAGGTGAATGGTACCACCGCAGGTCAGGCCAACTGCGAACGCCTCATCGTCGGAGTAACCGAACGTGACGATTCGGCGTGAATTCTCCTCGAGACACTGGAGCGCTTCGTGTACGACCGCTCCCTCTACACACCCGCCACTGACCGAACCTGCGACATCGCCGTCTTCGTTGACGGCCATCGATGCGCCCGGCAGACGCGGACCGGAGCCTTCGATGTCAACCACCCGAGCCAACGCGATCCGTTTTCCTTGGGCCTGCCAGCCCCTGAGGTCAGCAAGGATTTCTTTCACGATGTCAGGCTACCCACTTCGTTCCGCGACGAGCCAGCTCGGAACGATGCGGAGCTGCTGTGACGGCCGGCAGCGCGGCCGAACCGCCGTGGGTGACAGAAGCCCCTCAAACGCCATCTATGTTGGAGGGAGTGACTATTGCGTCCACATCGGCGGACCTGAGAGAACTCAACCGCTCGCGGGCTCTGACCCTCATTCACGAGGCTCCCCGCGAGCTGACCCGTGTCGAGCTCGCTGAACGTTTGGATGTCACCCGAACGACCGCCGCCGCACTGGTCAACGATCTCGCCGCGCTCGACCTGATCCGGGAGCGGGATGCTGACCCGACCGGCCGGAGGGGCCGCCCCACCACGACCATCTCTCCGAACCCGGCGGGTCCGGTGGTCCTGGCTGCGGAGGTCGCGCTCGATGCCATCACCATCGCAGAGGTAGCGATCGGCGGTTCGCTTCGGAACCGCACGGTCACGCCGTTGAGGTCCCTCAACAGCGAGCAGGCAGTAGCCCAGCTCGACGGGCTGCTGCATCGGCACCGATCCGAGCTGCCCACAATGTGTGCGGGCATCGGCGTTGCAATGCATGGTCTGGTTGACAACGAAACCGGCCTGGTTGTCCAGGCTCCACACCTGGGATGGGCAGGAGTCCCGCTCGGGGTCTCGCTGCGTCGGTCGCACGAGCTTCCGGTTGTCGTCGGCAACGACGCAACGTTGGGAGCGATCGTGGAAGCCAGGAGAGGCGCGGGCCGTTTGGCTGCCACAATGCTGTATCTCAGATCCACCCGAGGTGTCGGTGGCGCCTTTGTCGTCGATGGCAAACCGGTGGCTTCCCGACGAGGCTGGCACGGAGAGATGGGTCATCTGCCGTTCGGGCATCAGGACCAGGAATGCCCCTGTGGTGCGTTCGGGTGCTGGGAGATCGCCATCAACCAATCGGCGCTGGCGGACGCTGCCGGTCTCACCGCGGCTGATTCAACTGCGGACGAACTGGCCCGTTCGGTTCTTCAATCAGCACAGGCCGGCGGCCGTGAGGAAATCCGCGCAGTTGCCGAGATCTGCACAATCCTGGGTCGCGGGCTGGGTAGTCTCATCAATGCGCTCGACCCTGAGGTGATCGTATTGTCCGGGTATGTCCGAGAGCTCTACGAAGCCGATCCGGACTCCGCGGTGACAGCGCTTCGAAACGCAACAATGCGAGCTCATCGAGACTCCCTCCCGCCGGTTCTGTCCGGCACGGTCGAGTTCCCGGCCCTGGCAGGGGCAGCGGAGGTCATGTTATCCGACCTCATCGGATCACCGAGCCGGTATCTCGCCCCCCGTTAGAGGCCTGCGTCGATGAGCGCTCGTTTCACCAGGACCCGTGCGAGGTGTTCCCGGTAGCTCACACTGGCGTTGAGATCCGAGCTGGGATGGGTTCCGACCGTCGCCTGCGCCGCCGCTTCAGCCGCAGATGCACCTTCACCCAGTGCCGCTTCCACCGCCGCCGCTCGCATCGGTGTGGGGCTCATGTTGACGAGCGCCACCCGAGCTGAGTCACCGACCCGCTGAACCGAGACGCCGACGATGGCCCAGTCCTGGGCCCGCCGGTTGAACTTCTGAAACCCCCAACTGCTGGCTGTCGCTTTGGGGATCCTGACCTCTGTGATCATTTCTTCCTCGGTGAGCGCCGATTCCAGGAACCCGGTGAAGAATTCGGTCGCCGGGATCACTCGCTCGCCGCCACCGGCCGCCCTGACAACCACACTGCCGTCATGAGCCAGCAAAGCTGAAGGCGTGTCTGCGGCTGCGTCGGCGTGGGCCAGCGATCCTCCGATCGTTCCGCGGTGACGAACTTGTGGATCACCGACGTTGGCCGTGACCGCCGCCAAGAGCGGCGCGTGGTCGAGGATCAATGCATCTCGCTCCACGACATGGTGCCGTGTCAATGCTCCGATCGCCAGGTGATCGCCACCATCTCGAACATAGGAAAGATCTGAGAGCCGATCGATATCAACGATCACCGAAGGCACCGCCAACCGAAACCTCATCATCGGCAACAAGGAGTGGCCGCCGGCCATCAGCTTGGCCTCGTCGCCGTGTTCGGCCAGCAGTTCGAGAGCTTCGTCAACCGAGCCAGCTCGGAAGTAGTCAAACGCAACAGGAATCACGTCCGACACCATTGCACACGACTAGTGTCTGATCCAGATTGGCGTATCCGGGAGCACATCGTGGCGAACACTGACCAGTCCACCGGTACCAATCCGGTCGACGATGAAGACAAACTGATCCCGGGCTGGGGCCTGGCCGCCGACAGCCAAATCGTCGTGCTCGGGCTCGTGGTGCTCGGACTGATCCTGGCCTCGCTGTTTCTGGGACCCCGCCTCTTCGGAGATGACTCTTCATCAGCAGCGATCGATCCCACCCAACTGCGACCTGACACTCCCGAAGTTGCAGTTGACGATGGTGATGATGATGTGGACGCCGTGAGCACCAGCTCGACGACATCGGTGACACCCGATACCGGTGGTGGCGAGGTTGATCTCACCCCCGATGTAGCCGCTGCGGTCAGCGGATTC